>CALZJV010000116.1 GCA_945787595.1 uncultured Desulfobacterales bacterium
GCCTTTCCAGATATAATCCGGTTCGTTGCTGCCGTCCAACTGGGAGAGCTGATCATTAATCAATTTGCTGGTTGAACCAATGAAATGTTTCTTTGCGCCGATCATGTAAAGCATTGATGTAACAAAAAAGATAATCAAACCGAAAAGCAAAAAATAAAGCGAAATCCGTCTCGCCAAGGAGGGCTTCCAGAAAGAGCAATAGCATTTAAAATGTTCTAATATTTTCATGGTGATTGCCTATTGTTTATTTTTAATACCGGGCTGTCTTATATTTCGAATGCAATTTATACTTGTTCTGCAAACAAAATGTCAAATGCTTGTTTGTATCATTGTGTAGCTAAAATGTATCAAATGCTATCTGCATGTGGCTGCTGTTCAGATATTGAACTCATGGGGCAATTCTCATTGCGGCAGGTGCGGCATACAAAAATAGAATTTCAGTAAGACCGGGGAGACGCAGCAGCCAGTACCCGAAAAACAATACTTTGCTCCGCCAAAGCCAGGGTAACGGAAAACCGAAAAGCATTCGAGAGAATGACCAAAAACCTGAAGGCGGATAGGATTGTCCGGGCCATGGAAATAGTACTTTCGCGATACGCCTTTGCTTACGAGCGAGCTGCTGTGCTTTCAATAGTAAAAGAGCAAATAAGTCGCTTGGGAAATACTCTGGCGGCAAGTCTTGCCGCAGGGCTGAATAATCTGAATGCGACACATACTTGCATCTGTATTTTTTTCGCGTGTGCTTTTTTCAAATAAATTTTCGATAGAGGGTAACAAACTATTGGGTCAGTTTAGCTTCCGGAGTAATAATGACGTCAATGCGCCGGTTCGTTGCACGACCGCTCTCGGTAGCATTGGATGCTATCGGCCGCATAGAGCCATAACCGACGGCGATTATTTTCTCGTAAGGCAGCGTTTCATTGGCCACTAAATACTGCCTCACGGCATCTGCCCGCTGTTGCGAGAGGTGTTCATTGATTTCTTCAGAACCGGTGCTGTCCGTATGGCCTCCGATGATAACGTCCGGTTCGCCGAAAGTGCGGATGGCGCGCTGAACCTTGCTGAGCAGGTCGTAATTTTCCGGCATGATCACACTTTGGCCCACCGGAAAGCGCATGGTTTTTAAACGGATGATGACCTGATTTTGCTTTTTATAAACTTCAGCCTCGTGGGGTTTAAAGTGGTGTTGAATACTACTCAGTTTCTCATTGAAGCGTTTATCGGCCAGCAGGCGTTCTTTTTCTTGATGCTCCTCGAGTGTTTTTCCTTCCAGGCTGGTAATTCGCTGCTGCAGGTTTTTAGTGTTTTCAATCATGAAATTGATATCGCCGCGTTGGGCGGAAATAGTCGCAAGAATGTTTTCACGCTGCTTATCGAAGGGCTGATTTCGCATGTCCGTAGCACCCAGCGATTCGGAGGCTTGGTAATGAAATCCTTCAGCCCATAAGGTGATTTGCTCAGGTTCCATGGCATCGAACTTCTCACTTTGCTCTGCAATCACGTGCAATCGCCGGGCCATGAAAAGTGCCTCGGTCGCCAATCGGTGCATTTTTTCTTTTTGATAAGGGTTTTGGGTAATAAATGCATCTGCATCCGCCAGTTTTTTCTCAGCGGCTGAAAATGATTGGGGTGCAATTTTTTGCATGTCTTTATCTTGCGCTTCCTGGATAAGCCTGCGGACTTCGCCGATGGTCCGAACCTTGATTGCCCGCAACTCAAGGTCACGAAAACCCTCCGCAACTCTGGCCTGATTCCTTTGGGCGTAATTTAAATTATTGTCTTCAATTGCTCTGGTAAGATTGAGGAATCGTTCTTCTGCATCTGTGTACTCTTTTCCAAGGGTCGTCGCTCCCGCATCCCGCGCCAGATTGCGTGACTTGATGGCATTGGGCAATGTTGTTTCGGACACCTTTGCAATATCTTCCGCACGAATAAGCTGGGCCCGTCCGGTAGCAATATCATCGAGAATTTTTGATAGCTGATCGCCCTCTTCCAGGCCTTTTTTGGCTGCATTGAGGGATGAATTAGCTCTTACAAACCAGCTCGGAGCCAGCACATGGAGCTGATTTTTATAAGCTAGGGCGATATCATTGTCCAATTGATTGATAAGTTCTTGAGGATTTTCGGATTTGGAGATTGGTTTCACTTCCAGCTGTTGCCCGGCACATGCAAACAGCATCAAAATAACAGCCGGCAGGAAAATTGAGACAAGATTGGCTTTGTTTCCCAGTATTTTGCTCATCTTTTATTATCCTCCTTAATATGAGTTTAATTTCGATAATATCCCGGGCAGGTGCGAATGCCTTTTGACCTGATGAACCTCACCATGATATGGTAGATTTTCTTACAATTTTATAGATAGTGCCTGTCCATAAATCGGTTAAAATCAGATCGGGCACTCAGTAGTGTTTCCAATCCAGAAATGTGGATTTTTGTCCAAGGTCAAGGAAATCAAGCGTTTGTGCGGAGACCTAGCTGGCTACGTCGCACAAACAAACGCGCCGATTGACGCCGAGTTTGGGCAAAAAGACCATTTATGGATGGAAACTAGCTATTATCGTCGCATAAGGGTTTGGAATTAGCGTCCAATCTAAAACGTAAATACTTTAGTTATGGGTCCAAAACACTGAAAATATAACGATCTTAGTATATTATGTCAAGGAAACTTTGTACAGTGAACCCTGAACTCTTGAATAACAGCCAAAAAAGTATATCCCGAATTCAGCGGTAATGATTGAACCGGTTTACCCCAATGTTGCAACGATAGGATTTACCTTAACCATTCTATTACAAATGAACAACATTAATGATGATCACATACAATTTTCTGAGGGCGTTGGCAGGAACCGCTGTTTATCCTGTGGCACATCTGAAAACATGAGGCAGCGTAAATACTGTTCCATCGAGTGCCGGCAACGGCTTCGTTATAATTTAAACCTCAGAACCGGTCTGCTAAGAGCCTTAAATACAAGATATGCGACGTTTTATTGGTTCGGAGGAGTTGTTCAGTTACATATTTCCGCGAACATCGGGCCGCAAGCCGGTTGAAGATTTTTGTACCATGTCCAATATTTTAGGAAATGCGTGGTGGGCTGAGAAAAACCGTACCAACAAACGCTACTTGGCCACCCGACTCGTACTTGAAAAAGCGGAAAGCAAAAATGCAGGCCCCACGGTCATCAGACCTGTTGAGATAAAGGAGCCGGTCAGCGTGGCCAAATCCTTGACTTTTTTGAGGCTTAAAAAAGCGGACTTAAATTCACCCGAGCTTAAAAGGAAAATAAAATCCGCCTACCGTAAGCAGGCAATGAGATACCACCCCGACCTGGGCGGTGATGCAGACGGTTTTAGAAAACTGCATGACGCTTACGAACAAATAATCAAATGGTCCGAAAACCCGATTTTTGTAAGGCGTCGCGGCTTTCCGGATAAATGGTTTTACGAAGGCAGCACGATCCGATGGGTTCAGCCGGCTCCCCGCCTGGCTAAATTTTAAAAACCGAGTAAAAGTTCAGCCACTAGGACATTAAGTTTTTCCCGAAACGATTGTGCAGATTTTTGACGAACAAACACAGGAGCGGATTAATTGTCTGCCGGCCACCATTTTGCCCGAAAAAATTTGCGGTGTGAAATGGGTGTCGGCGTTTCCCCCAAATCCCCTGCGTTACGGTGTACAGAACCTATCAGCTGTTTTTATTTTATCCGAGATTCAAAAAGGATTCCCCATTGCATTCATGGAAGGTACGCTGTTATCGCTTTATCTTCGTATCCGATTTATAAAATACAGGGTATCAGAGAAGGAGAGGTTACCGTGGAATTTAAAACAATTAATTATTCCCAGGATCAACATATAGGAATCATTCAACTCAATCGACCTCATCGGATGAATGCGGTCATTGAGGAAATGTATAATGAAATCCAGGCGGCGCTTAAAGCCGCAGAAAATGATGATTCGGTCCGGGCCTTAATATTGACGGGCTCTGTTTTGGAAAAAAATGGGATTGTTAAACAAGCTTTTTGCGCGGGTGCTGATTTAAAAAAGCATGCCCAAGGCGATCGCACGGAAGCTCAGAAAAGAAAATATATCATGCTGGGCCAGGACACCACCAAGGCCATTTACACATTTTCGAAACCGTTCATTGCGGCAATTAACGGTCCGGCCCGTGGAGCGGGAGCAGAATTGGCTTTAAATTGCGACTTTGTCTTTATGGCACATGATGCAACCCTCGCATTTACTGAAACGGGTTTGGGCACGTTTATCGGCGGCGCAGTAACCTATAATTTGGTAAAGATGATCGGACTCCAGGCAGCCAAAGAATTGATCTACACCGGAACCGTTATTGACGGGAAAAAGGCGGTTGAAATCGGTCTGGCATTGAGATCTTACCCGGTCGACGAACTTCTTTCTGAAGCAAAAGCCTTTGCCGAATTGCTGGCCTCGCGAGCCCCCATTTCCCTCCAATTAGCAAAAAAACGCCTTCAGCAGATGTATGGTTTCGATCATGAGAGTGTTTTGCTATTAGAAGCAGATGCCGTGTTTACCTGTATGAACAGTGAAGACTGGCATGAAGGTATTCGCGCCTTTGCCGAAAACCGCCAGCCCATATTCAAAGGGAAGTAAAGTCAATGAATCAGAATCTATGATTCGATAAAATGTCGATAAGGCTGCGCCAAGCGCCCATTTTCAGGGTATTGACATAATTTGATATTTAGGTTAGCTTGCCTTGAACCAGTCAGCATCTAAGATCATTTCTGAAATCGACATTTCCTAACCCCAAGCGATTGCATTACAGACGGTAAAAGAATTAAAAACCCTCATAGGGAAGGTGGGCTATTAAAGAATTTATTTTTTCGCGCTAGCGTTTAATTGCTAAACATTTTTGGAAAGGAGGCTTTGCCAACGGAGGAATTTAACCAAAACAATCACATGAAAGGGGGTAAACTATGAAAACTTGGTTTCGCAACGGATTATTGATAGGCGCCGTCATTGCGCTCATGATAACTACCCTGCCGGCACATGCCCAAGATTTACCCGCAGAGCGCCTGGTGCCATCTATTGGTCTGCTGGGCACAACCGCTGACTACTCACCCCAGCGTTACAACATGCAGCGCATGATAGTGGAAAGCTGGAAAAAACTGGGCATAAATGCCTACAACGACCCCACCAAATACGAGGCCATGATTAAGCGGGCCTTTCGCTCCAAGCAGTTCGACACCTATATCATCAATTGGTCTCCCCAACTGGTGCGCTTGGAGCCGAATGTTTTCCTAAGAACCCATCTTACCTCGGAGAACGCTGGCTGGGACGGCATCAATGTCTCCGGCTACCAGAACCTGGCCTACGATAAATTGGCCGATGCGCAAAAAGTGGCCCTCAATGTCAAGGACCGCAAAGCCATCGTGGACTTCATGCAAGAGTTTCTTTACGAGCGCCAGCCCCACCATGCGTTTATGCATCACAAGGTTCTACGCGCTTACAATCAGAAAAATTTTACGGATATTATTCTGGCACCCGGCGTGGGGCCCTGGAGTTTCTGGACGGATTGGTCGGCAACTCCCACTGGAAGCCAGCGCATTTTCCGACAAGCCGCCCCGGCTGATTTTAAAACCATCAATCCCATGATGGCCCAGTTGATTACCGATCAATGGCTCATGGAACATATTTACGATACGCTGATGAAACCCGGTGCCGACGGCAAACCGCAGCTCTGGGCCGCCACCAAATACCAGTGGCTGGATGAGACCACCATCGATGTCACCGTGCGGGAAGGGATGATGTTTCATGACGGCAAACCGGTAACCCTGGAAGATATTCAATTTTCCTTTGAGTACAGCCGTAAATCCGGTTACCTGTTGTCATTTTTAAAGAACCTGGAATCTGTCGAAATCGAAGGTGACAACAAATTACGCTTTAAGCTCAAAGAGCCAGATGCCGGATTCCTGTTTACGGTGCTCTGCCAGGTCTACATCCTGCCCAAACACATTTGGGCTGAAATCGACAATCCAGCCACCTTTGCCAATGACAATCCCATTGGCAGCGGCCCATTCAAATTCGACTACTACCGCCGGGATGAGGAACTGTCGCTGAAGGCGTTCAAGGATCATTTTGCACCCCCTAAGAACGACGGTTTCCTGCACGTTGTTTACGGAAATATAGAGGCCATCGTGGGTGCCTTGGAGCGGGGCGAAATCGACTCAACCGCCGCCCCTGTCTTGGATTCCCTCCAGGCCGAAAGACTGGGGAAACTTCCTGAAATCAAAGTCGTTGCACCCCTGACTTTCGGTATGTATATGTTGGAATTCAACACCCGCATCCCACCTTTAAATGATGTTCATTTCCGCCGGGCAATTTCCTATGCCATACCGGTGCCGGCCATGATCAAACGAGTATGGGATGGATTTGCGGTCCCGGCCGGAGCGATGATCTCACCGGAAAACAAGTTTTGGCACAACAGTAATCTGCCGCCCTGGCCTTACGACATGGAAAAAGCGAAAGAAGAATTGCGCCAAGCCGGCTATGAATGGGACAGTGAAGGTCGTCTGTACTACCCGGCCCCGGAAAACGATAAGCGCTGGATAGATACCGTCGATAGTTACAAGACCTATGAGACGCAGGCCATCACCTGGCGGAAATAATAGCAGGTGCCAAAAGGGGGGGCGCTTCAGTTTCGGCACTGTTGACTTAAGAACTTTATAAATTGTGGGAGCGGCTTCCAGCCGCGATTAAAACCGACGAGCCGTCAATCCTGATCGTCGCTGGAAGCCACTGCCGCCACTTATTCACCTTAGTTCAACTGTATTGGGCTTCAGCACTCCTCCTTCTTTGGCAGCATCATCTTTCGTAGCGAAGGTACACGGAATATGAGGGGAAGATATCTTCTGAAACGATTTTTGCTGATGGTGGTAACCCTCTGGGTGCTCATCACGGTTGTTTTCTTTCTATTTCGCATTATGCCCGCCGATCCCACCGCTCTTTTTATCGGGGCCTCTCTTCATCCCGATTCCCAGAATATGATGAAGGAAATGTTCGGCCTGGATAAGCCCAAGCTGACACAGTACTTTATTTATATGAAAAACCTTTTTAAAGGCGAATTCGGTGTATCCATTCGCACAAACCAGCAGGTCGTCGGTATGCTGCGCGGTAAGCTGTGGAATACGCTGTTTATGATGGGCACATCCATGGCACTGGCGCTGATTCTGGGTGTTGTGATTGGTACCATTCTGGCCTGGAAGCGGGGAACCGGCATCGATACCGGCGGGATAGCCATCTTTCTGGCTCTGCGCTCGGCGCCAGAATTCTGGTTGGGAATGATTCTTCTGGTTATTTTCGGTTACCTGTTGCAGTGGTTTCCCATCGGTCTTATGCTGACCCCGGGTCGGGCCTATACGGGATTTTTCGACAAATATTTTAACTGGGACTTTTTTCATCACTTAGTGTTGCCGGTGTTTACCATGACGATATTTTATCTGGCGACGCCGATGCTGGTCACCCGCAACAGTATTTTGGATATTTTGCACGAAGACTTCATTGAAATGGCCCATGCCAAGGGGCTATCAAATCAGCGCATTATGTTTCGCTATGCGCTGCGAAATGCGTTGCTTCCGGTGGTCACCATCGCCCCGCTCATGCTTGGTTTTGCGATCGGCGGTCAGGTACTACTTGAGAAGGTTTTTTCCTGGCCTGGAATGGGGCGTGAACTGGTGGAGGCAGTCAACAGTATGGACTACCCGGTGGTTCAGGCGGCCTTTCTCATTCTAGGGGCAATAGTCGTCATCGGAAACTTTCTGGCGGACATCTTGTATTCATACCTGGATCCCAGGGTTAAGGTGGGTTAGGCCCTTAATTGAAGATTGTCGATTGAAGATTGAATAATTAAGGTATTCTTTCGGTTTAAAAATCGGTTCTATAACCCCAAAAAAGGTCGTCGCTAAAAGCCGGTGGATGTTGCGTTGTAATCCGTGAAACTGTCTGAGGGGCTTAGTGAGCGTTGAGCCGTCCAGCTACTCTTTTTCCTCTTTTGCAAAGACAGGTGAGGATGATCGTCAAATGCATTTACAGATTTGGTCCTGGACGGCTTTACGCTCACTTGGGCTCGAGTTTTTCACGGGTTGCAATGGAATATCCACCGGCGTCGATATTACCTTCTTTATGGTTAAAGTTCCGTTAAAAATTGACAGAGCGAAGCGACCTCCACAAATTTTCAATTGTCAATATTAAGTTCAACAGCCAGAGGAGGAAATACCATGGCTCGCAAGGAATATTCTGAACGCGCCTTGATATTCAAGAATTTTCTTCGCGAACAAAGAGAAGTTTTCCGCGGAGAGAAACTCAGCATCGCAGGACTTATTATTGTCGGTATCTTTGCAGTGCTGGCAATTACCGGCCCTTACATCGTACCCTATGAACCCTATGAGGCGATCGTCGATGAATGGGGCCTGGTACCTGATGATAAAACGCCGTCCAAAGAACACTGGTTCGGAATAACGCGCTTTGGATTTGACGTCTTCAGCCAGACGGTTGTCAGTGCCCGCACCGCGATTGTCGTCGGATTGATTTCCGCTGTGATGGTGGTCTTCGTCGGAGCCAATCTGGGCTTGATATCCGGGTACTATGGTGGCTGGATAGACGAAACCATTATGCGGATAACCGACATCGCCTACGGCATACCCTTTCTTCCCATGGCCATTGTGCTCATGACGCTTCTGGGCCGTGGCATTTCCAATGTCATCATCGTTGTGGTGGCACTTTTCTGGCGAACGACCACAAGGGTTATTCGCGCCCAGGTATTAACCATCAAGGAACGGCCCTTTATCCAGGCTGCCCGGGTGGCCGGAGCTTCGGACCTGCGCATCATCTATCGCCATATAGCGCCGAATGTACTGCCAATGGCGTTTCTTTACGTTGCACTTGCTGTGGGCTGGGCGGTCATCGCCGAGGCGAGCATCAGCTTTCTGGGTTTCGGTGATCCGGATTCGGTTAGCTGGGGGCAGATGATTCATTATGTATTCGCCGCTCAGATGTTTCGTCAGGCCTGGTGGTGGTTTCTACCCCCGGGACTGTGTATTGTTTTGCTGGTCATGAGCGCCTTTTGGATCGGTTTGGCGTATGAGAAGGTGGTGAATCCGCGGTTGAAAATTGAGTAGAGCATTATCATGTAACGATTGAATATTTTTGATTGAAGAATGATATGGCCGCAAAAATGCGCAAAAAGCACAAAAATCAAGTTTCAGGGCTGGTAATTTCAACGTGTTAGGATGAACAAAAATCGAAATTCTGGCTTTTTGCGAAAGCATCAAGATTGAATATTTAAGGTATTCTATCGTTATTAAAAAAGACGGAGCGATCCGCCTACGGCAGACCACAAATACTTCCGCCGCAGACAGAGCCGGGTTAGGGGAGTTGACGTTTATTCCGATTTCCGAATAAAAAATAAACCCTGAACAGTGAACCCTGAACCCCTGAACGCTTAGGGAGCAGTCATGGCTCTTCTTGAAATAAAAAATTTAAAAATTCAATATCGTACTAAATCCGGAATTGCTCAGGCAATCGATGATGTAACATTTGCGGTTGGAAGGGGGGACACACTGGGGTTAGTCGGTGAATCGGGATGTGGCAAGACGACCATTGCCAAAGCCATCATGAGGCTTTTACCCCATAATGGAAGCATCGCCGGTGGCGAGATCCTGTTCAAAGAGCGCAATTTGATTGGTTTATCAATGGATGAGGTGCGAAAGTATCGCTGGGAAGAGATTGCTATGATCTCACAAAGCGCGATGAACGCACTCAACCCTGTCGCGCGGATCGGACACCAGATTATCGAAGCAATCCAGGCCCACCGCCAAATCAGCCGAGCCGAAGCGAGAAAAAGAATGACTGAGGTTTTTGAATTAGTCGGTTTGAGTCCGGAGCGGGCAGTTGATTATCCTCACCAGTTTAGCGGCGGCATGAAACAGAGGGCTGTTATTGCCACGGCACTGCTTTTAGATCCGGATCTGATTATCGCCGACGAACCGACCACGGCTTTGGATGTCCTGGTGCAGGATCAAATCCTCCTCAAGATCAAGGAATTGCTGACGAAATTGGGTAGCGCCATGATCCTTATTACCCACGATATCGCTGTGGTGGCTGAGACCTGCGAACGAATGGTGGTCATGTATGCCGGCAAAATTATGGAGCACGCCGATACCGATGACATATTCTACAACCCCTATAATCCCTATACTCTGGGACTTCAAAACGCTTTCCCCAGTGTAAAAGGTGAACGCAAACAACTGATCTCCATTCCCGGATATCCACCGTTGTTGATCAACCCGCCGCCGGGTTGTCGCTTTGCCATGCGCTGTCCCTTTGTCTTGCCCCTTTGCCGGCATAAGGAGCCGCCGCTGGAAGAGGTAACCCCGGGACACTTTAATGCCTGCCACCGTGCAGCAGATCTGGAAGAAATCCGGGCAAGATCAAAGGAAGAGGAAACCTGGTTAGATGAAAAGGTTGCGTGAAATATTGGTGCTAATATGGTGAATCCTCTTATCCAAGTCCAGAATCTAAAGAAGTACTTTATGATCGGCAAAGGCCCTTTCTCATCTTTATTCGGCTTGAAGGATGAACTGGTTAAGGCAGTCGACGGTGTTAGCTTTTCCGTCGAGCAGGGGAATATTTTAGGATTGGCCGGCGAAAGCGGCTGCGGAAAGACAACTACCGGTATGGTCTGCGTCAGACTCCACCGGCCTACGGAGGGCAGCATCCTCTTTGAGGGTCAGAATATAGCTGCTTACGAAGGTAAACAATTGCTTCGCTTTCGACGAAATGCTCAGATGATATTCCAGGACCCCTATGAATCATTAAATCCTCGATTCACGGTCTTCAGAACGGTTTATGAACCGCTGGAGATCCATGGCGTTAGTAGGTATTCAGAAAGGCAAGAGCTGGTTCACCGGGCATTGGAACGGTCGGAGTTAAGACCGGCCGAGCAGTTTTTCGCCATGTACCCGCATCAGCTCAGTGGCGGGCAGAGACAGCGCGTCGCAATTGCCAGGGCCATTGTGCTGGAACCCAAATTCCTGGTGGCCGACGAACCGGTTTCCATGCTGGATGTCTCCATCCGAGCGGGGATGCTGAAATTATTCAAGCGCCTGACCGAAACCATGGAGATGGCCGGTGTATTTGTTTCCCATGACCTGTCCCTGCTCAGGCATATCTGCGATCAGACGGCCATTATGTATCTGGGTCGAATCGTTGAAATAGGTGATACCGAGACCATTATCACCCGACCAACCCACCCATACGCCCGTGCACTTCTGGCCGGTGTGAGTGTTCCCGACCCCAGAATCAAAAGGGAACGGATTGTTTTAAAAGGTGAAGTGCCCAGCGCCAAGAACATTCCCGCCGGATGTCGGTTCAACCCGCGTTGCTATATGGCCCGGGACCGTTGCCGCCAGGAGGATCCGCCGCTCGAAATTAAGGCCAGTGGCGCTGAAGCGGCGTGTTTTTATGTTGATTAACGCTTTCATAAGGTCAAAAATTTAACAAATGAGTTAAATTTCGATAGTAAAACTAAGCGACCAAATCGGGAGAAATGCCGATGGGAACCAATAAAATTATCGATGCTGTCAAAAGTGCTGACCTGATCGTTCGTGAGCTTCTGGCGATCCAACCGGGAGAAGAAGTGGTTCTGATCGCGGATCCTGAAACCGATATTGAAATGGTGCAGGCGCTCTGCGGGGTTTCACAAGCCGTCGGGGCTGAGTGTACCATTGCGATCATGCCATCGCGGCCCGTGAAAGAATCTCTCAAAATGACCAAATTCATAGACAAAGGGCTGGAAGCCGCCGATGTCGTCATCGGCATGACCAAAGCCAGCGGGGCGGCGTGCTGGAGTCCTTTAATAAGTACTTTAAAAAAGGAGACCGGCCTCAGGTTTCTTTCCATGGTTCTTAGAGATTTAGATATATGGACTAAAGGTGGCGCAACCGCGGATTACTACGAGATCCTTAAAACCGGCAAGAGACTTAAGTCGGTTTGGGGAAAGGGGCAGGAAATTTATCTAACCACTGAAAAGGGTACCAATTTGAGAGCCCGGATTGGGGGGGCGCCGCCTTTCATTGAAGCGGGTTTTGCAACCAAACCCGGACAAACCGGTGCATTTTCCGATGGGGAAGTATCCCAAGGACCCGTGCAGGGAACCGCCGAGGGTGTTGTGATTGTTGACGGACCCATTGCCCATATTGATTTGCCGGCAAGTCCTATTCGGCTGGAGATAGAAAAGGGCCGCGTGGTTAAAATAGAGGGAGACGAGCGCGGTACCAGAGAACTGCGAGATATTGTGGAACATGTTAAGGATGCCGATAATTTCGCCGAGATCGGGATTGGCTTGAACCCGAGCTGTTTGCAGAATGGAAAATTCGAAGAGGAAAAAAAGCGCCTGGGCAATGTCCACATAGCTGTGGGACGTAATACCGGCGGATATGGCGGAACCATCGCGTCGTTGGTTCATTTGGATATGGTCATTTATGATGCCACGGTGAAAACCGATAGAGATATTTTGCTGCAGGATGGGAAACTGTGCGTTTAAGATAAATTTCGCGCTTTCGAATTTTCGTGTTTTCGAGGTGCAGAAAGTTTTTTTATAAAAGATGTAAAGAAATCATAACTAAGACTTTAAAGAGATTTAAGATGCATTGCTCATCTATAGTAATTGATCTCAGCAAAACTGCGGATTTAATTATTCGGAAACTGCTCGCGTTGAGAGCGCAGGAAGAACTTCTTCTGATTGCCGATACTGGAACGAAAATGGAGATGGTTTACGCTCTGGCATCGGTAGCGAAAAGTATCGGCTGCGAATATACGATCGCGATTATGCCCGGCCGCGAGGGTCAACCCCATTTGTCCAACATCCTTCCCAGATCCGTTGCGAAAGCCTTTGAAGGTGCCGATGCGGCCATTGGTTTGACACGCACCAGTTTTGGTCCCTCAGTGGCTCCCATTCAATCGGAACTCGTTTTTCAAAAAAAGCGATTAAGATACTTATCCATGGTGCTGCGCGACCCGGAAAGTATGCTGCGTGGGGGGGCCTTAGCCGATTACGATGAGATCAAAAAGACATCCGCCAAACTTAAACATGTATTTGAGGACGGTTCGCGTTTGACGATCCGGACAGACTTAGGGACTGATTTATCCGTCGATGTTCCCAAGCCCGGGGATTCACCGGACTTCCATGGACCTTTTGTTCGGGTGGAAGACGGATGGGCAGCAACACCCGGTGAAGAGGCTGCCTTTCCGGATGGAGAAGTGTTCTTTGCACCGCGAGAATATTCCACCCAGGGCCGCCTCGTCATCGACGGGCCTATTGAATATGTGGGTTTGCCGGACAGCCCCATCGAAGTGATAATTGAAAAGGGAAGAATCGTTGCCGTAAACGGCAAATCAATAGCAGCTCGTAAACTTCGAGATCTTGTCGAAACCATCGAAGATGCACAAATTATCGGAGAAATCGCTGTGGGTATTAATCCATGTTCCTTAAAGGATGGAACCGCTCAGGAGGAAAAGAAAGCATTGGGTAACTGTCACATTGGTTTTGGTATTGCCAGGGCATTTACGGGATCATGGATGGCCAAACACAAAACGATCATCCACAGTGATATGGTGATTCGGGATGTGACCGTTTCTATTGACGGCAAAACTGTGGTAGACAATAACGCAATTATATTGTCGGGCAGTGAGCGTTCTTACTAGTTCATACCTCCCAAGATCGGGGAAAAGGGGAAAAGCATTGGATCAGAAAGTTGAGATTGTGTTTCTTTCACAAGAGGAGATGATTGATGCCGGTGTTCTGGACATGCACCAATGTATCGACACTATGGATGATGTATTCAAATTGTTAGGCGAAAAGGATCATCTGCTGGGCGGGCCATCCGGGAATCAACATGGAATCAAATTGTGGTTTCCTAAAAATCCTAGCGGACCCAGAATGCCGGTCCAAGGACCTGACCGTCGCTTCATGGCCTTGGTCTCCTATTTGGGCGGTGATTATCACATTTGTGGAACAAAATGGTACGGATCCAACACTGAAAATCCCGTGAAACACGGATTGCCTCGATCGGTGCTGCTCGTCATCATCAATGATCCGGAGACAGGTGCGCCGCTGGCAATTATGGACGGCAATCTGATCAGTGCCATGAGGACCGGCGCTGTTATCGGTTTAGGCGCCAAATACCTGGCGCGCAAGGATGCCGAAGTGGCCGGTATTGTAGCAGCCAGCGTTATCAGCAAAACATGTATCATGGCCTTGGCTGCGGTTTTGCCAAATCTAAGGGACGTCAAGGTGTTTGATATAAACCGACGCAAAACAGAGACTTTTTGTCAGGAAATGGGACCACAGCTTGGCCTTAATGTCCATCCGGTGGATAGTATCGAGGAGGCGGTCAAAGAATCAGACGCCATCAGTACGGCCACGTCCGGAGTTAAGGCCCCGTTTTATCAAAATGAATGGTTCAAACCGGGAGTCTTTTTCGGCCTGTCATCAGAGGCTAAATTGGATGATGAACTCTGGTTGGGTTCCAGAATTGTGGCTGATAACTGGCAAATGCATTTAGAATGGCGCAATGAAACCCAGAAAGCTCCTGAGGATTTAAAAAAAATGTCGATTCATGAGACCTTGCATGATCTTATCCTCGCCGGCAGGTTGAAAGATGAGAATATCGTGGAGATGGGACACGTCGTTACGGGAGCAACTGCGGCAAGAGAAAATGAGGAACAAAGAGTCATTTTGGCCACCGGAGGCATGGGTACGGAAGATGTGGCTTGGGGATATGCGGTATATAAAAAGGCCGTGGAGAAAGGCCTTGGCCAGAAACTCAAGCTGTGGGATAAGCCATATTGGTACTAGACTTATCGTAACCGTTCAGGGGTTCAGAGTTCAAAAATTCAGGGTTTAGCGCCACCGCTGGAATGTTTTAACTTTTGTCAAAAAGAGAGGAATCCATTGCTGAAAAAATTGTAGATGCGGCTTTTACCCTTGTTACCGAAGCCGGAGGACTTCGGAGCCAAGACGTCAAGGGTGAAGCTGTAGTCGGCTGGTGCGGTTGTCTGCCAGGTTGATTCGGACGTCTGATGGAAAATGGGGGTACCTTAGGATACCCCCACTTGTATTTCAGATGCAACCGGACGAAAATTAATCGGCGGGACCGTTACCGTCGTCGTCATCCTGCCCGTATGCATTGGCTGTATGTGTCTTGGTTTGTGATTGAGTTCGCAGCTGCGTTTGGGACTGAGTCTTAGTTTGAGTTTGGGTCTGCACCTGGTTTTGCAGTTGAGTCTGCGTTTGAGCGTGTTCCTGATTGCGGGTCTGCACCTGGTTTTGCAGTTGAGTCTGCGTTTGAGCGTGTTCCTGATTCCGGGTCTGCACCTGGTTTCGCAGTTGAGTCTGTGTTTGAGTGTGTTCCTGATTCCGGGCTTGTACCTGCACCTGGGACTGAGTGCCGCTACCTTGATCAGAGTTTGGCCCATTCTGCGATCCCTTTCCCGAACCGCCTCCGTTACCGCCATTGCCACCGGATCCAGCTCCATCGCCATTACCGCCGCCACCGCCGTTGCCATTACCCCCGTCACCACCGGAGCCTCCTCCGGAACCACCACCTGAGCCGCCGCCGGAACCTCCTCCGGAACCGCCGCCACCTTTTGCCAGAATCATGTC
>CALZJV010000117.1 GCA_945787595.1 uncultured Desulfobacterales bacterium
CCAGGGCCTTTATCGTGGATTCCAATGCCGGCCCGGTTGTTATTTTCAGCAACGGCTATGAAAGTGCGAATGATAGGGCGGTATTATACGTGCTGGATCCTGCAGACGGCAGCGTCTTAAAAAAGATCGATACGGGTGTGGGCGATGCAGCCAATTGCAACGGCCTTTCCACGCCAGTGCTGATCGATATTGATCTGGACAAAAAAGTTGACTTTGCCTATGCGGGTGATCTGCTTGGCAATATGTGGAAATTCGATCTCAGGGACAGCAATGTGAATAACTGGACATCTGCCTTTGAGAGCGGCGGTTCACCACGGCCCCTTTTCCAGGCTAAAAACGCCCAGGATCAGCGGCAGCCCATCACCATGAAACCGGACGTCATGCGGCATTGTGCCTATGGCAGAGACGGATATATGGTGTTATTCGGCACCGGCCGCTACCTCGGCAATGCAGACTTCAGCGACGTCAGCGTCCAGACGTTATACGGTATCTGGGATTGGCAGGATGCCTGGGAAAATGAGGGAGACCCTAATCCCGAGAATAAATACCTGGGGTCATTTACAGATTCAACACCCCGCACGCTTTCAAACCTGGAGGGTAACGGAACTCTGCCCATCAACGCACGGGATGCTACCTTGTTGAAACAAACCCAGATTTATTTCGGCACATCCGGCGGAGAACCGTATCGTGTGTTAAGCGACAATGTTCCTAAGTGGTACTCCGTAGCAGACGACGCCGGAAGCACCGGAAGCCATGTGGGATGGTATTTTGACTTGCCGGCTACCAATGAAAAAGCCTTCAAAGACGTCATGATCTTCGGTGGCGTCGATATCGCCATATCATCATTACCGTCAGACTCGGCCTGTGCTTCAGGAGGAGATTCCATTCTGCATGCCATCGACGCATGCACAGGCGCAAGGCTCCAGCAACCATACTATGATATCAATGGTGACGGAAGCATAGATTCCGGTGATCTCATCAATATTGGTTCACTACAAAGGCCAATATGGGTTGCACCAACCGGCTGGCTTAAAGCAGGAATGTATTATCCGCCTGCCATATTAGGGCTCGACAAAGAATTGGCCAGGTCGTACTACAGCACATCTGACGGAACTGTTCAAACAACACTTAATAGAAATCAGACGACAGGACTGGCAGACTGGAGAGAAATCGAATAAAACGAGGGGATGAAAAATGACAAAATGGATCTACACAGTATGTTTGATTATCGTCGTCACATTGATGGCAGGAGCTGGAGCTGCCTTAGCCATCAATGAGTTGACGGACGATATGTCTGAAGAGGGTTTTGGAGGCGGGTCCGGAACTATTTACAGTATCGAAGAAAATGCCGTGGTGATTAACGATATGAAGTACAAATTTGCTTCCAATGCAAGATTTGTATCCAGCACCGGCGGTGATCTAATAAAATCTATGTTTAAAAAAGGAGATCCTGTAAATTTTGTTCTCAATTCCAAAGATGAAATCTTGGCTTTGCAGAAAAGTAACTAGAATAAGCGATTAAGACCATACGGAAATCACCGGATCGGTGAGCGTTGTCAGTTTTAAACTTTGGCGAAAGGTTTTTTATACATGGCTGTTGATCTGAACAACCCGTTTGCAGAAGAGCAAATTTGCCAGATACTTTTAAAAAATAATCTTATTTCTCAAAACCAGGTAAAAGGGATCTTCAAGAACACGGCGAAGGTTGAAAAGAAACTGGCAAAACGTCGCAATGGTCATAAAATTTCCTTTACTTCCGGAGCCAAAAGCGCTGTTTCCACAACCATCGTCGATATCATAGATTACTTAAAGCCTTCCCGGGCAGACGGTCAATCCGGAATTGTCGATGAGGATACGATTTTTCAGGCTTTGGCAAAAGAATGGAAAATACCTTATAAAAAAATTGATCCTTTGAAGCTGGACCTTAATCTGGTGACGACGACTCTGCATCGTAACTTTGCCATGAAAAATCTGGTGCTTCCCATTGACATAAAGGATGGATATCTGACGGTTGCAGCGCCATATCCCTTGAACCTTGAGGTCATGGACGATTTGGTTAAGGTCACCAATTTAAAGCTGAAGACGGTCCTGAGCTCCAAAAGCGATATTGTCAAGCTGCTGAACGAGTTTTTTGGTTTCAAGTCCTCCATAGCAGCAGCAGAAGACATGTTTACCGGATCGTCGGTGGACTTGGGCAATTTGGAGCAGTATGTGCGGATAAAATCATCGGAAGAAAACGCACCTACCGATCAGCATATCGTCAGCGCCGTTAACCACATCCTGTTGTATGCGTTTGATCAGCGAGCCAGTGATATCCATATTGAACCCAAACGGGATGACGTGCTGGTGAGAATGCGAATAGACGGCATACTTCACACGGTTTATAACCTGCCCAAAAAAGTCCACAATGCCGTTGTCAGCCGCATTAAGACGCTGTCCCGGATGAATATCGGCGAAAAACGACGACCCCAGGACGGGAGGATCAAGATGGACAAAGGCGGGGTGGAGGTCGAAATTCGTATTTCAACCGTTCCGGTTGCCTTTGGTGAAAAAGTGGTCATGCGTGTCATGGATCCTGAGGTTCTTTTACAGGATCTGTCAGGTCTGGGTTTTACCACCACGGACCTGACCCGCTACAAGCAGATTATACACATGCCCCACGGCATTGTGATCGTCTGCGGGCCAACGGGCAGCGGTAAATCGACCACCCTTTACTCCACCTTACGCCGGCTTTCGAAGCCGGAAAACAATGTGATCACCGTTGAAGACCCCATCGAAATGATTCACGAAGATTTTAACCAGATCGGCGTCCAGCCCGCCATCGATGTGACCTACGGCAACATCCTTAGAACGATACTGCGCCAGGATCCCGACATCATTATGATCGGTGAAATGCGCGATCTGGATACAGCCAAAAATGCTGTCCAGGCAGCATTAACCGGGCACCTGGTGCTTTCCACCCTCCATACCAATGACGCGCCGTCCACCATTACCCGCCTCCTTGACCTCGGGGTACAATCTTTCTTAATCCAAGCCACCTTGGTCGGTATTCTGGGTCAACGGCTCGTGCGCAACATATGCCCGTATTGCAAGGAAGCCTTTCAAATAGATGGGATCGAACTGTCCAGAATGGGCATCGATATGGCAACCAAAGACAGCCTGACACTGCACCGCGGGAAGGGCTGTATCAAATGCCGCAATACTGGTTACAGTGGCCGCTCCGCTATTTTCGAGGTCATGCCTTATACGGAATCGCAGAAAAAGCTGACCACTTCCGAAACGGATGTGGAAAAATTAAGAGCGCGGGCAAGAGAAGAGGGAATGTTTACGATGCGCGAAAGCGCCATCAAAAAGATGCTGGAAGGGGTGACTACGTATAAAGAAGTGCTCCGAGTTACCTGGGAAAACTATTAGAGTTCGCGAAACCCCCAAAAGGGGTACTCCAGCTGGTAGGCGGCGATTTTACCCGGATTGTTCTCGCGGCTGGCCACCAGCCACAGCGAACTCTCTCTTTTTTTAGATGAAATCGGGTCCAGCGGGTCCCAGTCCGGAAGCAGAATCATGGCATTGTCGGCACTGTATTCGATATCTCCCGATTCTTTGAATGATCCAAGATCTGGTTTTTTACTATAACTTCCACCTTCACCGCGCGAAAGTTCCGAAATGACGAAAAAAGATACATTTTGCTCATCTCGTATCGCCTCCATATGCCGCAACCAGGAATCAATCCCGGTTCTGCGGTCCGATAGGTTTTTAAAGGGCAGTTTATGGAGGCTGTCGATAACCACAACTGTGTGATCTCTCCTTGTTTCATGCTGTACAAAATCGATCTGGCGCCTCATGATGTCCGGGTTGAGCTTGCGGTCTGTGACCACCCGGAAATATTGCAGCATCTCCTGAAACTCCAGGGAAGCTTTTTTAAAGCGTTGGACAACCTCTTCATCGGTGTGTTTTGTTCTGATATCTACATCTGAAAGCCGGCTCAACCGTGACAGAGTTCTGAAATATATGTTTTGGCGACCGTTTTCAAAGTCATAGTAAATAACCGGGGTCTTTCGTCTGGCTATTTCGGTGGATACCTGCATATAAAAGCAAGATTTGCCGGCTTTGGGCGGACCCCCCATGATGTTGATGCCACGAATTCCGCTAAGCGCCTTATCCAGTTTTTCGAAACCGGACCTAAGCCCGATCCTATCGTTCCCCATGCTCTGTTCCACGAATTGAAAAAATTTCTGATGCTCTTTTTCGGGGGCTGCAAAAGGTGAAAAGGATTTGGATAACCTGATCATTTCCGCAACAGCACTGCGGAATTTCTTGCCCTCCTCTTTGGCAAAATCGCATAGTTCATAGCCGCGTTTCAGGTGGGTGGGCCATTTAAGTATTCTGGCCTTAAACCCCAGCCTGGTGGCTGTTTCCCGGGCCGCAAGATATGCTTCAGGAGTGTTTCTGACGACGATAAAAACATGGTTGATATAGGCCAGGCGCTCAACACTCACAAACTCAAGATCGGCGGCAGTCGGTACGGCAATGCCGGGGTAGCCGAGTTCCTTCAGCGTCAGAAGATTGTTCTCTCCCTCTACAAGAAAAAGCACACCATTTTCACACCGGTCAATTTCAGGCATATCGAAAATTTGAAACTCGCCGGAAAAAAAATCTTCAGCCCCGTACCAAAAATTATCCTCCGGGCGCCCGGGCAAAATACAGTGGGCGGCATATGATTTGCCATCCTCCAGATAATAAGGGTACACGAGATAGCGGCCGTTATACCCGATTTTCATCTCGTCCACGACAGCCTTCGAAACCCCAAACTCTTGAAAATAGGCATACTCGCTCTTGCTCATCAAGGATGTAAATTTTGTAATGTCCTGTTTTAAATTTTTGATCGGATAGAGCACATCCCGAATATAAGGCTCCCGATCCGGTTCGTGCCCTGGAACCTTTTGCGCATCAATTCCCATCAGGCGGCTAAAATGCGATGCAAATCCGCCCGGCAGGCATCTGTTCAAGCATCTAAAATAACCGGCAAAAAAACTGTTGGGATTCAGATAAATCGCCAGCACGCCAGCTGTCTGTTTTTCGGAATCATTACAGAAAGGACACGGGGCTTTGATGAAGTATTTCTCCTGGCGGGCCCCGGAAAGGTTCTCAAAATAAAACTGTTTTATCTGTTCGATAGCGTCCATTAGAGTATCTCCTGCTTTTAAACCATTGTCCAGCGCCGGTTGACGGGACAGCTCTGATTGCCACCGCAGTATGTTTGTGGTATCGCTATCAGCGCGCCAATCTTAGCCTGCAATCGGAGTATTGAAGCAAATAAAAACGACAAGCATTTTCAAGACTAAAATTCACCGCGGTAATGCTCCCTTTATCCAATACTGCATACTGATTTGCGAATCTTTTGTTGATCAAAACCCTGCTATCAAGTATAACTGGTTGCGCTTAATTTATCAATTTATATCCATTCTTCACTCATATACAGGCGGGTGACCATGTCGCAAATCCGTAATCAAACCATTCAGGGATTATCCGTCGGAAAGACGTTTACGGTATCACGAAAATTCACGGAACAGGACATGATAACCTTCGCCGATATTACCCGGGATTACAACCCCATCCATTTTGATGAACGCTTTGTGGCGGCCAAAAATTTAAAAGGACGGATTTGCCATGGTCTGCTGGTGGGAAGTCTGCTTACGGAAATCGGGGGACAGATCGGATGGTTGGCCTCGGAAATGAACTTTCGTTATAAAAAGCCGGTTTATTTTGGGGATACGATTGAATGTTCGCTGACCATCACAAAAATCGACAGGCGCAATCGGGCTAGAGCCGAGGTAATTTATCGTAATCAGGACGGAGCCGTTGTTCTGGAAGCCGAGTTGGCAGGAATTCTCCCGGGTGATCGGGAACGAGAGGTCCTCGATGCCATTCTGGCGGGAGGGGAAAGGAATTAAAAAAATTAGGGTATATTTGAAGTTAACTTCTACAGCGCCTGAATCCCCGAACCCCTCAATGAGTGCCTTACTTCGGATTAATCTTGGCTTCGGATTGGGCGGAAGTACTTGCACCAGCGCCGGGCCCGGAGGGTGAAACAGTGGATCTGAGCATACTTGAACGGCCTTCAAAAAGCGCACCCTCCCTGATATCAATGGATTTCGCCTTGCAGTCTCCCAGCAATTGACCGGAAGATTGAATCTCCAGCTGTTTGTGGGCCAGAACATTGCCGGTGATTTTCCCCTGGATAACAATGTTGTCGGCCTCAACGTCGGCTTCCACAACACCGCTTTGACCTATAAAAAAATCACCGACGACCTTGATGGTGCCTTTAAATTGACCTTCCACACGCAGATCTTCGTCACCCTGAATGTCACCTTCAATTTTTATTTTTTTGCTCAATAATGAAGTTTTACCGGTCGTTTTTCCTATATCCATTTACACATCTCCTTCATAAAAATTAGGATTTGCCAGATTAATATCCTCTAACTGGGTCTGGTAATTTTATTTTTTAGCGGCGATAGCAGTTGCCATGGAGGATTGCGGAGGCTGGGCGGCAGCGGGTTTTGACGCCTCGGCCGATCTTTTACCCATTTGCATTTCCCCGTCAAAAACAGCACCGTCCAGGATGGAAACTTTAGGGGTTACGATGCGTCCATTGATTCTGGCCGTATTGTCCATATGAATTTTTTCAGCCGCCGTCAGAGTGCCCTCTACATTGCCGTTAATGGCAATACTGGTGGCGTTGAAGTTTCCTTTAACTCTGGCTCCCTGAGCAACTTTCAATTGGCCCTTTAAATTAAATTCTCCTTCAAAAGAGCCCAGGATTATCATATTACCTTCGCCGGAAACATTTCCGGTGATTTTAAGATTTTTCCCGAAGAAGGTTGTGGAATCCTCAGTTCTATCTTCTGGGGCACTTTTGGGGGTGCTCTTGGGTGTACTCCTGGGGGCACTCTGAAAAGTACTCTTGGGGGCAGTCGGAACGGCGGCGGCAGACGCCTCTTCCTCTTTTTCCTTTTTCCCGAATAATGTCATTCCTAAACTCCTTTTGAAATAAAGTGGTTGAATGAAAGCATGCAATCAAGGTTTTTTTACATGCCTTATCTAATAATATATAGCAAAACGGCTAAAATGTAAAAAGATTTTGTAAAAATTAAAGCATTTAAAGCAGTTAGAGACCTCCAGATTGAACGATTCCGCCTGTTTTTCGGGTTTTCTTCCTTTGATGATGAAAACTTCCCTATTTCGTGCTATAGATCCAGAAACTATCTTAGATCACAAGGAGCACCGCTATGAAAAAGACTCTCCTCTTTATGTGTATTCTGAATTTAATGACTTCTGTGGTAATTGCCGGCGCGATTCCTGACAATGCTACGTTTAAAGCAGCCAGAGAAGACCTGGTCGAAAAATATATCGCCGGCCACGGAATAGCCGATCCGCAGGTTCTGGCGGCGATGCGCTCTGTGCCCAGGCATTGTTTTGTTCCCAAACGACTGGCTTCAAAGGCCTATGCAGACACCGCCTTGCCCATCGGAGCAAGCCAGACCATATCGCAACCCTATGTGGTCGCACTGATGACGGAAAGTTTAAAACTCACCGGCAATCATCGGGTGCTCGAAATCGGTACGGGCTCGGGTTACCAAGCGGCGGTGCTTGCTAAAATAGTCAAGGAGGTTTACTCCATCGAAATCAAGGAAAAGCTTCATAATGAGTCGACCCGGATGCTAAAGGCTTTAGGGTTTACCAACGTGAAAACCCGCCACGGCGACGGATACTTCGGCTGGGAAGCAGCCGCCCCGTTCGATGCCATCATGATCACCGCAGCAGTCAATCATGTTCCGCCGCCGCTTTTAAAGCAACTCACTGAGGGCGGCCGGCTGATTTTACCCCTCGGCAATCCGTTTTCGTACCAGAACCTCACTCTGGTCACCAAGACTAGAGGCGACTATGTAACGCAACAGATAACCGGTGTGCTATTTGTGCCAATGACGGGGCATGCTTTGGAAAAATAAATGCTTTTGACCGCCATCTTCCTGGTATCCCTTTCCACTCTGGCTTTTGAGGTCTTGCTCACTCGGGTGTTTTCCATCGGTCAGTGGAATCATCTATCATTCATGGTAATTAGCATTGCTCTTTTTGGATTCGGTGCCAGTGGCACCTTTTTAAGCATTGTCGATATTCGTAAAAACCGCCGACAGACGTATCCGGTGTCCAGGGGTTCGCTGGCCGTCCTTCTTTGCTTATACACTGCTGCCGCAATTATATCCTTTTTATGTTTAAACAACATGCCGCTGGATTATTTCAGGCTTCCGGTGGAGCCGGTTCAAAGCCTATACCTGCTGGCAGCCTATTTGCTCTTAGCTCTGCCGTTTTTTTTCTCGGGAATTATTATCGCCATCGGCTACACCACTATACCGCAAAAAGCCGGCCTGGTTTATTTTGCATCCATGGCGGGCTCTGCTCTGGGCGCAGTTGCGCCGGTTCCATTGCTTGCCCAGCTGGGTGAAGGCAAACTTATTATCATTTCAGCCCTGATCCCTCTAATTCCGGCGGTGTTCGCTACTCTGAAACTATCGCCTAAAGAAGACTCGAAAATTCAGGTCTCATGGTTATTGCGTACGGTTGTGATAGCAGGCAGTTCTGGACTCATCTGTTTTTCAATGCTTTTAATGACCCAGGGGGGGAATTCTTTTATTCGCGTAAAGCCCTCCCTATTCAAAGCGCTTTCCCAGGTTCTTCAATTTCCCAAAACTCGGATAGTCGAAACAAAAACCAGCATTCGGGGTAGAATTGAACGCGTCAAGACACCTTATATCCGTTTTGCCCCCGGTTTAAGTCTCAAGTATACTGAAACTTTGCCCGACCAGCATGCCGTCTACTCGGATGGTGACAATCAGTTTGTGCTGTATGAACTCAAAGAGAAAAATGATCACCGTTTTGCAACCGCCATGCTGTCTTATTCCGGCTATTTCCTGGCGCAACAACCTGAAAATGTGTTACTGATCGAATCCGGCGGAGGTTCGGCCATAGCCTGCGCCGTTGCCTCTGGTGCGGATCATATCACCATCGTCGAACAAAAACCCGATCTAGCAAATATTTTGCATCGCCAGTACCGTCTACCGGTAATCATCGAAAACCCCCGGGTCTTTCTGGCACAAAACGATGACCGCTATGATATTATTCATGTGGAAAATTGGGGATACTCCATGCCGGGTGCTGCAGCACTCAACCAGGATCACCTGTTCACCCTGGAAGCATTTGGCGAATACTGGGATCATCTGACGACAACAGGTTTAGTCATCATTTCCCGTAAACTCCTGTTGCCGCCGTCTGATTCCCTGCGTCTTTGGAGCACTGCTTACGAAGCGCTTATGAAAAAGGCGGTCGAAAGCCCTGGAAAGCACCTGGTGCTTCTTCGCAATTACGACACTTTTACGCTGATTGTCTCCAAATCCCACTTGAATGTTCCGCCAGTGATTGAATTTTGCAGGCAGAATAACTTTGATCCTATATATCTGGAAGGGATGCGGCGGGATTTGGCCAATAGATTTAATGTTTTCGATGAACCCTACCACTTTCAAACGATCAACCAGCTGGCAGCGGCTTACCGATCCGGCCGGCAAGACCATTTCTTCCGGATGTATTTGCTTGATATCGCACCACAGTCTGACAGACGGCCTTTTCCCGGCCGTTTTTTAAAGTGGCCGAAAGTAAAATCACTATACCAAAGCCTCGGTAGTCGCTTTTACGTCCTGGTCATGTCCGGTGAAATCGTGATTTCGGTGATATTTGTTGAAGCCTTCATCGTTGCGATTTGCCTGCTCATTCTCCCCCTGATTCTAATCACACGCAGGTTTCAAAAACCGAATGTTTCCCAGGTTGTCTTTTTTTTGAGTGTAGGCGCTGGCTTTATGTTTGTTGAGCTTTATTTTATAAAATCTTTCATTCTCCTCGTGGGTGATCCTGTTATCAGTTTTACCCTGGTGGTTTCAGCAATTTTAATTTTCGCAAGTCTAGGCGGTTTATGGGTGCAAAACAAAAGCGGACAGGATATCAGATCCGCTATGACGGCCCTCATCGGTATGCTGACCTTGACGGTTTTAGGCTTTGAATTATTGGCCGCTCATCTCTTGAAGTTATCAGCGGCCCCGCGTTATATCATTGCCATTCTTATTTTACTTCCAGTTGGGTTTTTGATGGGACTGCCCTTCCCTCTTGGGATGCGCCGCATCCTGAGCAGTCCGGTTCAAAGAGCTTATGCCTGGTCGGTAAACGGCTGTGCATCGGTGTTAAGTTCTATTATAGCCGCACAAGTTGCCGTCAGCTACGGGATTCCTCTCATCGCTGCCTGTGCGATTTTGACTTATTGCATGGCCTTAGTTGTGATCGCTAAAAGAGCTCAAGGCTGAATGTTTGGTATTAAATGACAATCGACTAAAGGCGATTGACAAATGGATTATAAAGATTTCCACTATTCGTCCATCTTCAATCGTCATTCTTAATTACTAGGGATTCCACCCTTTGTCACTTGTCATTCTACATCCGCTTCCTCCTCTTTCTCACTTTCCCAAACCTTCCGGCGCATAACCCGTCTGATAAATCCCAAAATCGTCAATAGCGCGGCCATAAAAAAAAGGATGCCGTAAAGATTGTCGGCAAGATAGACCAGCCAGCGGGGTGTGCTTTCAAGATGGCTGAGCCAGTTTTTTTCCAGCTCGTCGGTGGAAATACCCAGGCTCTTCACGGTGGCGGCGTCCGTAGACTCACCCTTTTTCAGATGGCCCAACAAATCCAGAATGCCTCTTTTCCCGTATTGTCTGTCAATATAATTGACCATACTCTTGCTTTGTTCATAGGCGAGTACCAGCGACGGTTTGTCTCGGGGAAAATTTTTTGTCAGTCGTCTGAAATGCAGCACACGATCGGCCATAATGGCCGCATCAAGTCCGGACCAGTTTTTATCTAGAAAAATCTCCCCAATTCCATCACTGGCCCACTGACAAATGCCCTCCTCAAGCCATTTGGCAAGGTTTTGATCACTGATGTGACGATGCAGCAGAAGATGACACAATTCATGCTTGAAAGTTATGCGCAGGGAAAAGGGGTGCAGGTTCATCTTGGAATAGTCAATGACGATCATTTTTTTTTCAGGGACCGCAAAGGCAACAAAGAGTTCGCTGCGGGACAATCTCTGGAAGGTCCGGGTATTTTTAACCAGAACCACCTGGGGCCTGAAATCCAAACTCCAGGCGAATTTTTTTTCCAGCTCCTGCTTAAGATCCGGATAAAGGCGAAGGACTTCAACGGCAACACCCTCTAAAGAGGCCTCATACGCAACAATTATATCATCATTTTGCAATACCAATGGTTGCGCCAAAGTGGGATGTTGCATAAAGAAAATTGTCGTCAGGCTGCCGAGTAAAGCAAAATATCTTCTCAATAAGGGTTTTTTTGACACAAATCGGACTCTATTACACTTGGCACTTGAATTCAAACGCTTATTTTTGTTATGAATGCCAATTCGGGAATGACCTCTTTTGACAAAAGTTTACCGGATCATTAATCTCATCTCGTTTTGGGCGGGACAAGAAGAGACATTGCGGACAACGATTAGAAGCCGTCCTGTCGTCAGAGGCTTTTCCCGATAATGGGCTAAGAGTATTAATACGGGCAACCATATCAGCCAATTTCAAGGGACAGTGGTCGGAGGCTTTTCATGCGAATTCAGGTAGAATGCTACGCCGGATACCGCGGCGAAGAAACCCCCCGCCGCATCCGGATGGCCACCTATAAAATCGATGTAAAAAAAGTGCTGGACCGTTGGCTGGCCCCGGATCATCGCTATTTTAAGATCACTGGCGATGATGATGCTACGTATATCATTCGCCATGATACAGTCAAATGGGAGTGGGAATTGGTGTTCTACCGGGCAGCAGGAGGATTTACCGGAAACGACAGCGAATTTGGAGAAAGCTGATGGTAAAGAATAATTTTCAATTTTTTTTGCAACTTCAACAATATTTCACAATCAAATAATAATGAATTTATGGAGGTAAATTATGAGTGCGGACAAAACGATCGAAATTCTGAAAAACGCTATTTTGCTGGAAAAAAGGGGAGGCGCATTCTATTCAAAAATAGCAGAACAAACAACCGGTAGCGCCGTTAAGGCGTTTTTCGAATTGATGGCAGCAGAGGAGGTCAAACATGTCGAAATTTTAACGGAACAGTTTAAAGCCTACCGGCAAAATAAAAAATTCATTCCGGGGGACTACCAGGCGGAACACAACGACAGCATCTCTTCCAAAGTCCTGACAACAGAATTGAAAAAAGAAATGTCAGCCGCCGATTATGAGGCAGCGGCAATATCAGCGGCGATGGCGATGGAGAAAAACGCGGTACAGCTTTATTCGGACAGGGCATCTGAGGCGGTGGATCCGAATGAAAAAGCGCTTTACAAGTGGCTGGCAGATTGGGAGATTCAGCATCTCAATTTTCTTGCCGAAATAGATAAAGAACTGACCGAGCAGGTCTGGTATGATAATAATTTCTGGCCATTTTAATTAGCCCCATGCAGGGGGTTTTCCTCATAAGCGCGAAGTTTTTTACGCCGAGGGAGTGCGGAAGGTTGGCTAAAAAAAAATGAACATCGAATATTGAATGGGAAGTAAAGATCCGGGTCCAGAGGGCCCGGCTTTGGTCCACCCCGGCTTCCGGCTCGTAGAGCCTAAGAGCCTACAGCTCGGAGAGAGGGGTGATATGG
>CALZJV010000118.1 GCA_945787595.1 uncultured Desulfobacterales bacterium
CCAGGAAAAAACAAAAACCGTAGCACAATGTTCTCTTCATTATCCATCTCCTTTTAAATCATTTCAATGGCCGCTGCCATCGAAACGCCACCCCCGCCACAAAGCGTCGCCAGGCCAAGGGCTTTGCCTCTTTTTTGCATGGCATGCAGTAATGTGATCATAATGCGGGCACCGGTGGCTCCCACCGGATGACCCAGGCCGATACCTGATCCATTGACATTGGTGATCTCCCGGTTCAAACCGAGTTCTTTTTCGCAGCCCAGGTATTGGCCTGCAAAAGCTTCATTGACTTCAATTAATTCAAAATCCTCTACTTTAAATCCGCTTTTGGCCAGCAATTGATGGACTGCCGGAACCGGAGATAGGCCCATGATGGACGGATGGCACGCGCCCCTGCCCACGGCCTTAAATTTTGCAATGGGTGCGATGCTCAATTCTTTTGCTTTGTCGGCCGACATAATCATCATGGCAGCAGACCCATCGTTAATACCGCTTGAGTTTCCCGCCGTTACTTTACCGATCTTGGGTACGAAGGCAGGCGGCAGTTTGCTAAGCTTCTCAAAGGTCATACCCGGCCTGAAATGTTCGTCTTTATCGAAAATAATCGGATCGCCTTTTCGCTGGGGGAGTTGCATGGGAACGATTTCTTCTTCAAACGACCCGTCGCTGGTGGCTCTTTCGGCGTTGTTATGGCTTCTCAGCGCAACACGGTCCATCTCTTCTCTGCTAATATCCATGTGCTGAGCGATGAACTCTGCGGTGTGACCCATGATATAAGGTTTCCCCTTGAAATAGCTCAAGGGGGGCTTTTCGGCATCCACCGGCCCGTCTTCCGGGTGCGGTATAACGTGGGACCCGCAATGGAGTCCCCGAATGATGTTATCGACAAATTCATGGTCCTGGAGTCGGCAACCCCATCTGGCGGCGGCCACGGAATAGGGTACCCCGGACATGTGTTCGACGCCGCCGGCTAGAACAACATCCGCCATGCCCGCCTGAATCATGGCCATACCGGAGATGACCGCTTCCATGGCGGAAATACAAACGCGGTTGATAGTGACGGCCGTGACGGTATCCGGAATGCCGGCCAGCAGGGCCGCAATGCGGGCAACATTAAGGGTGTCAACCGGTTCCATGCAGCATCCGTAGCGGATATCATCGATAAACGATGGATCAATGCCGGCCCTTTCTACAGCTTCTTTCATGGTCACAGCGGCAATGGTGGCTGCGTGACTGTCGCGTAGGCTACCGCCAAAGCCTCCGATAGCTGTTCTGCATGCTGAAACAATGACTACATCTTTCATTAGTCGCTCCTTGTTACGGGTTACGGGTTACGGGTTGCGAGCAAAAAAAACATAAAGCAAAAGGCATAGAACAAGACATCGCTCAATTGAAGGTGCAGGCGGATCCAAGGGGTTGCAGGACAGAACTATCCATACAAACTGATCTCCGGCATCTACAATCTGTCTTCTGCCTTCTGTCATCTAACCTCTGTTTTCTGTCCTATGATATGTTGCCTTTAAAGCTGATGGGTTGCCGCTAGGGTGAATTTTTGGGACTGAATTGTCTAAAATTAGATTTTCATAACGGACCATTCGAGTTGGCGCTATCCTATGAGAATTTGTTCTGTTTTGTCAAGAAATTGCATCAAATCATACTGAATCATTTATTTTCATCTTACGGTTTTTTTTGTTGACATGGATCCATTCTATGGTATCTGGTATACCAGATTGTAAATACCACCACGCTTGCTTGAGGTAACATGGATGTTGGGTGTCGGAAAAATAAAGGCTCCTGCCAGTCTAGCAGAAAAGGCCTATGAAGCGATCAAAGAAAGCCTGTTGCAGATGGATTTAACCGATCTGTCGGTGGAAGATCGGATCGACGAACGCGGGTTGGCGGAGCAGCTTGGCGTGAGCCGCACTCCCTTGCGCGAAGCCATCAACAGGTTAGTACTGGAGGGGTTCCTTACGGTTGCGCCACGCAAAGGTATTTTCGTGGTGAAAAAATCGAAAAAAGAGATCGTGGAGATTTTACTGGTGCGAGCAACTTTAGAAGGGTTGGCGGCCCGTCTGGCTGCCCAATACGTGACAGAGAAAGACATCCGTCAATTGGAGAAAATTATTGCGCCTTTCGACTCAATTAACACTATCGGGAAGAAATCCCTGAAATTTTCAAATGCCAATGTCGAGTTCCACGAACGTATTCTTAAACTGAGCCAATGTCAGGTGTTGATCGATCTGGCGAGCAATCTGTTCGCCCATATTCATTGGATCCGTACCAAGGCAGCCGGGTTTGCGGAGCGGTTTAAAGTGGCTCACCGCGGTCATCGGGCAATTATCGAAGCCTTGGCGAAAAGAGATCCGGAATTGGCAGAAAAAAGAATGCGCCAACATATCGAAATCCTGGCTCAGTATATTGACAAAAATGTGCAGTTTCTGGCTTAGTCCTAACCCGGTCGAGCCGGAACAAAAAAGAAAAAATCTTAAAATTAACATTTGTGCCGTAAGCGGGAAGATACTGGATACTTGATGCTGGATAAAATAAGGATAGTTACCTTTAAAATCGAGTATCCAGAAACCAGTATCCAGCATCATTCCAATAAAGGGATCACAATGTATTATTAAAATTTTTTACCACAAAATGCACAAATATAATTTCTAAGCGCCTATCCGATGGAGGTAAAATAAGAATGGCAGAAAAACATGTTTCTATCGAAGATTTAGTGGTAGCTCCCTGTCAGGATGCCTGCCCGGCAGGGATTGACGTGCCGCGTTACATTCGTGCGGTGAAAGATGGCAACTATGATGAGGCGGTGGCGGTCATTCGGGAAAAAATACCGTTTCCGGTAGTTTGCGCGGATGCGTGTTTTGCACCGTGCGAAGACGTCTGCGCCTATCGCCAATTTGGTGATCCTATCGCCATTCGGGCCCTTAAAATGGCGGCGGTAGAAAGGGGCGGCGATGCCTGGAAGCAAAACAAGAAAGTCTCCGATACGACCGGCAAGAAGGTCGCCATTGTGGGTGCGGGTCCGGCCGGTCTCACCACCGCTTATTATCTGGCCGGCAAAGGGCATGCGGTCAAGCTTTTCGATGCCTTTCCTGAACCCGGCGGCATGATGCGCTACGGAATACCCCGATACCGGGTACCCGAAGAAAGGCTCGCCAAGGATATCAACGAAATCCTTGCTTTGGGGGTCGAATTTGAAGGCAATACGACGATTGGCAAAGACCTTCAATTGGATCGGCTTAAAACCGATTTTGATGCGGTTTTTTTAGCCAGTGGTGCCAATGGGAGCGCCAGAATACCACTCCAGGGGGCTGAAAAGGAAGGCGTTCTCTGGGGCTGGGATTTTCTCAGGGATGTGCGTTTAGGTCAAAAGTTTGAATTCAAGGGCGACGTCATTGTCATCGGCGGCGGGAATGTGGCCATCGATGTGGCCCTGACCGCCAAACGACTGGGCGCGTCCAACGTGCATCTCTTCTCGCTGGAGGACCGCGGTGAGATGCCGGCCCATCAATGGGAAATTGCCCGGGCCGAAGAGGAAGGTGTGTTCATCAACACCACCTGGGCGCCTAAAAAAGTGTTGGGTGACGACAAGGTCGAGGGCCTGGGCTTCATCCGTTGCACATCGGTTTTTGATGATGCCTGTAATTTCAATCCCATTTACGATGAGGACATCAGCCACAAATTTCTGGCCAATCATATTATCCTGGCTGTGGGCCAGTATGCGGATCTGGGATATTTAAGCTCCGAAAATAACGTTCTTGCCCATAATGGCCGTATCGAAGTCGATGCGACCACATTCGGCACCGGTGAAGCCGGTGTCTTTGCCGGTGGAGATGTGGTCAGCGGTCCGCAATCCATCATCAGTGCCATTGCCCATGGCCGGGAAACGGCTATGGCTATTGATAAGTATTTAGGCGGCCAAGGGGACATCGATGAGGTCCTGGCTACACCTCAAAAAGAGATCCTGGTTCCCGAATTGGATGGACACGTCAGACCCCGCAATGAAATGCCCCTGCGCAAAGCCTGGCAGCGGACCGCTGGGTTTGACCAGGTGGAATTGGGCTTAACCGATGAGCAGATAGCGGCAGAAACACAACGCTGCCTGCATTGCGATGCCCGGCAGTTCGAGGTCGTTCTCAATACGGAAAGCTGTAAAGAATGCGGTTATTGTGCTGAAGTCTGCGGGATGAATGTTTTCGGACCGGCCGATTATTTTAATGCAAAAGGATACCGACCCGAAGAAGTTAAATTGTCGGAACGGTGTTGCGGATGCTTTAAGTGCTATTTTGCATGTCCTGACTTTGCCATCGACATTAAAGAAGTGACCGGCTGAAACAGAGGAGGTTTTAAAATATGAAACGCTATTTGGAAACAGGAAATTTTGCAATCACCGAGGGAGCCATTCTGGCGGGATGCACGTTTTTTGCCGGATATCCCATTACACCGGCCACCGAACTGGCCGAGGCCATGAGTCAGCGGCTTCCGCAAGTGGGCGGTGTTTATCTCCAAGCTGAAGATGAATGTGCGGCCATGCACATGTGTATTGGTGCTGCTCTTGGGGGTATGAAAGTCATGACAGCAACCTCGGGTCCGGGATTTATCCTATATGCCGATCCCTATGGATGGGCTTTGGGTTGTGAGACCCCGGCAGTGGTCCTCAACTCGGGTCGTGTCGGCCCGGTGAGCGGTATTACCGGAGCCCCAGGCCAAGGGGAATTTTACCTGATGCGCTATCCGACCCAGGGCGGCAATTTCGAGACCATCTGCCTGGCGCCCAATTCAGCTCAGGAATGCATGGCCATGACAGTTGAAGCATTTTACCTGTCGGAAAGGTTTCGGATGCCGGTATCCGTGCTTGCCGATCAGCTCATTACCGATGGGTTTGAAGATATCAGTGTGCCTGAAAACGAGAATGAGATGCAGGAGATGGGTTTCCGGACCTGGCCGCGCAAGGTGTGTCAAGGACCGAATTTCTATCCGGCCACCGATGAATTGGATATCCCGCCGGTGGTTCTGGGCCACAATACCGGTGCAATGTGCTCTGATTGGACACCCACGGAAGAAGGATATGATATCGAAGAAGTAGAAGCCCATCATAAGCATGCCTATCGTCTCATTTACAAGGTGCGTAATAACCGGGACCTTTTCAACCACCTTTATGAAAAAAAACATATGGACGATGATCCGGATTTGGTGGTGGTATCCTTTGGGACCCCTTCGCGGGTCGTCAATACAGCTGTCAACCGAGCACGGCAGCAGGGGCTGAAAGTGGGGGCCTTGCGGTTGATCAACCTGTGGCCTTTCCCCGAGGAACATTTCGCCCGTAGCACCAAATATCTGGTCGTCGAGCTGAACTGGGACGGGCAGCTCGTTCGTGAAGTTCAGCGGGCAGTTCCCAAGGACTCGAAGGTTCATTTCTTGGGTTCCTGTGGAGATCTGCCGACCCTGCCTGATTTAATCGAAACATTTGAAAAAATCCTTAAAAATGAGCCCCTGACACGCAAGGGGTGGGAATTGGAGGAATGGTAGATGGATTATCAGTCGAGCACACTCACATCGACCTATTTGCGTTCACGAAAAATCCCGAGCACGGCCTGTTCGGGGTGTGGACTGGGAATGAATCATAAAATTGTGGTACAGGCCATTCAGGAGTTGGGGCTGGCGGTGGCCGATGTCGTCTGGGGCACTTCCATCGGCTGTGCCGGCCGTCAAACCTTCGGTACATGGAAAGGCGATGGGTTTGCCGGAACCCACGGACGGGTCTATGCCATTGCCAGGGGTCTGCGCATTGCCATGCCACCGGAAAAGAAAATCATTTTAACCGTCGGAGACGGCGATGCCTTCGGCATCGGGATTGCTCACCTGATTCATGCCGCCCGTTCCAATGCCGACATGACCGTCATTGTCAACGACAACCTGGGATATCAATCCACCGGGGGGCAGTATGGCTGGACGACGCCGCAGGGCAGCAAAACCGACAGCAGCCCTTACGGCATGTTTGAGCACAACCTGATGAGTGAAGGCATGGATGTGCTGGAAATCTTGAAAGGTGCCGGTGCGACCTTCCTGGCCCGCCATGTGTCTATGGATGGGGTCCGCGCGGTGGAGACCGTAAAGAAGGCCATCCTGAACAAGGGCTTTTCGCTGGTGCATATGCCCTACCCCTGTCCCACCAATTTTGCATCGCGCGAACTCGGATCACGCAATCAGGTCAATATGTTCCGGTGGATTAAAGACCGGGCGGCCCCGCTGGGCGAGGAAAACGAAGATACGGTTTGGGCCACGGGCATATGGCATGATGCCAGCAATTCGAGACCTGAATTTAACGAATTTATATGGGAGACCGTCGAAAAAATCAGGAGGACCGGAGCGATATGAAAGAACGAATTGAAATCGTAGCCAGTGGATTCGGGGGCCAAGGGGTGGTGCGGTTGGGTCAGATTGTCGGTGAGACCGGCGTCAAGCAAGGCCTGCACGTCACCATGCTGAAAAGCCATGGGACGGAAATGCGTGGCGGGTATGTCCGTAGCCAGGTGGTTATATCACAAGAAATTATCGATAGTCCGATGTGCGAAAATCCGGATTGTTTTATCGCGCTGTCAAGCGCCGCCTACAATCGATTCAAGGACACGGTGGCGGATACCGGCCTGATCATCTATGACCCGGCTTTTGTTGAGAAAATTGATGATACCCTGAAATGCACCCAAAATGAATTCCCGGCCAAACAACTTTCTATGGACAATTTCAATAGCCCGCTATTTGCCAACACGCTAGTTTTGGGCGTGATTGCCAGGGCCGTGGAGATTCTTGACAAAGAAATCGTGTTGAAGAGTATCCTGGAGGTGATTCCGAAATTTCACGACCGTAACCGCCAGGCTTTTGAGATCGGGTTCGACTATGCGGCTTAGACCTGGGGTGGTGAAAAGTTACGCTCAAATTCACTTATATGGGGGGTCGGGGAGTTTTCAGCGTAAGCCTATATTTATAGCGGGATGATCGCCACCGAAATCGGATGCTGTCTGAGACCGTTAGGGATCGTTATGGATGAACAGCTTTGCACTGCGGCTTTTATTTAACATCTAATCCGGCATGGCACTCGATCTTCCGTTTTCATTTTAATTACTGTTCATGCATTACGATGCCTTAAGGTCGAGTTCATGCGGTTTCGTTGGTGATTATCCATGCAGCGGGTCGGCTTTGAGAAACTCCCCGACCCCTCACTTATATGGACTTAGATTCTGATCACATTTTTATTCCGGTTTGCAAAAGGTTTCAGGTTTCAGCCCAGCCGCTGACCGCTAAAGCGGCCAGTTTGATCGAAAAAGAGACTCCGACCTTGTGGAGTTTAGAAAAAAGCAAATCCTCCAGAGGCGGACAAGTATCGAATAATGAATATCCAATAACCAGTAACTAATAACTTCCAATTGGTTTTTAACTCAATTGGAGTAGGAGCCCAGCATTGCGAACCATCAGGCATTATATCGATATGAATGCTGCCAAGGAGCCGGATAAGATTTACCTCTTTGCTCCGGAACCCAAACTGACCTTGACCTATGCCCAGCTTCAACACGATTCCATCGAACTGGGAAAATATCTTTATAAAAAAGGCCTTCAAAAAGGGGATAAAATCTCTTTTATGCTGGGCAACGGATACCAGGCCGCCAAACTTTTTTTAGGGGGCATGTACGCCGGCTTGGTTGTGGCACCGCTGAATCTGATGTCACAGCCTTCCCACCTCGAATACGTGATGACGCACTCCGATACCCGCATAATATTTTTCAGTGCCGACCAGAAAGAGCGGTTGGAGAAAGCGGCTCGTAAGATCGATCGCTCAATCGAACTGATTCAAATCGATAATGATGTTGCACAACTCATTGGAGCAGAAATGGATCTTTGCGGGGTTATGTTGCCGCCCGTCAAGGAAGAAGATGATGCGCTGCTGCTATATACCTCCGGTACTACCGGTCTTCCCAAAGGGGTGATTCTCTCGCATAGGAATATGGTTGCAGGCGGTGAATACACCACTCTGGCCCATCAACTGACACCGCAAGACCGGGCGCTTTGTTCCTTACCCCTCTACCATATTAACGGCGAAATCGTGACCGCTGTGACCCCCCTGGTGAGCGGCGGCAGTGTGGTGATGCCGCACAAGTTTCGTGTCTCCGATTTTTGGCAACTCATTTCCGAATATCGCTGCACCTGGTTTAGTGTGGTACCTACGATTATTTCCTTTTTAGCCAGTTCAACCGAAATCGACGGCCAGGGCCTTGACCTCGAGCAGTTGCGTTTTGGGAGATCGGCTTCATCGGCCTTACCCCCGTCCCTGCACAAAGCCTTCGAGGATAAGTTTAAAGTGGGCATTATTGAAACGATGGGGTTGACCGAGACAGCCGCGCCGGTTTTTTCAAATCCCGTGGATCCAGCCAAACGCAAATACGGTTCTCCCGGACAGGCGGTGGGTAATATTGCTAAAATAATCGACAAAAATGGCCGGGAAGCTCCCCGGGGCATCCAGGGGGAAATCATGATCAAAGGCGACAACGTGATGAAGTGCTATTATAAGGCACCCTCTAAAACAGCCGAGGCCCTTGAACCCGACGGATGGCTGCATACCGGTGACCTGGGCTATATGGATGAGGACGGATTCATCTTTGTCACCGGCCGCATCAAGGAACTGATCATCAAAGGCGGTGAGAATATCGCCCCGCGCGAGATCGATGAAGCCTTTTACAAACATCCCGCCGTACAGGATGCTGCTGCAGTGGGGATTCCCGATGAAGAATACGGCGAAGAGATCATGTGCTGTTGCGTTATAAAAGAAGATTGCGAATGCACGATAGAAGACCTGGAAGAGTTTTGTCGCGAAGAACTGGGTGAATTCAAGACCCCCAAAGTAATCAAGGTGATGAAAGAACTGCCGAAAGGCCCATCGGGAAAAATTCAGCGGCTTAAGCTGCCTGAAATAGTAAAACAGTCTGAAAAAGAGGAGCGCGCACCCGGCTCATAATGTCATCAAAATAATCGTTTAATACCCGTTAGATTGAGGTAATAAACACCTAGGTTGAGCGGTTCAGGGTTCAACGTTCCGGGTTGAAAAAACCCAGACAGCTCGTGTTAAGGGGATCGTGTCTTCATCTGGTTATGAATCCGTTTCACACAATGGTGTATGACGGGTATGCCAGATTTTGATTAATACTGGGGGCAGTATCCATTGGTTTTAACCTTTGAACCTTGAACCCCGAACCTGGAACCGCGCAGTTTAGCAAAAAGAGAGGATCCGTATGGCTGAATTCATACAGTATTTCCCTCTGGCCCTCACCCTTCCAAACCTTTTGACTTTAGTTCTGGGCGTTATCGGTGGTTTGATTCTTGGTGCTACCCCCGGCTTGAGCCCCACTATGGCCGTCGCTCTCCTGGTCCCCTTCACGTTTCATATGAATCCCATTACCGGCTTAATTCTTCTCGGTGCCGTGTACACTGCGACCGTGGCCGGTGGGGCCATATCCGCCATTTTGATCAATATCCCCGGAGCGCCGGCCAATATTGCCACACTGCTGGACGGGCATCCCATGGCCAGACAGGGCAAATCCCAGAAAGCCCTTTATATTTGCTTTATCAGCTCCCTGATCGGTGGGCTTTTCGGTATGGTCATCATGATTCTATTTACGCCGCCGATGGCCAAAATTGCGCTTAAATTCGGGCCTTCCGAAATGTTTTGGGTGGCCATCTTTGGCATCACCGTGATGGCGGGGCTATCCTCCGGTTCCATCGCCAAGGGACTGTTTGGCGGTATGTTTGGACTCCTCATCAGTACCATTGGCTACAGTCCAATGCTGGGAGTGCCGCGATTTGTTTTTCACGATGTCCTCATCGGCGGAGTGGCCATCGTTCCTGCACTCATCGGCCTTTTTGCCATTCCCCAGGTATATTCCCTGACGGAAAAACTGAATGTACAGATCGAACGACCGCACTACAAACCTCAAAAAGGTATTTTATTAAAAACCTTTATTGAAAATTTGAAAATGGTAAAAGCCCTTGGCATCGGGTCAATTGTAGGGACGATCATCGGTGTGATACCCGGCGCAGGGGGGCAGGTATCGGGCCTGATTGCCTATGATCAAATCCGAAAATTTTCAAAAAGACCGCAAGACTTTGGCAAAGGCAATCCGGAAGGCGTGGTGGCCGCTGAATCGGCCAACAATGCCATGGTCGGACCTTCGCTGATTCCCCTGCTTACCTTAAGTATCCCGGGCAGTCCGACTGCGGCGGTGCTGCTGGGGGGACTTCTGATCCATGGACTCTTTCCCGGCCCGGACCTTTTTTTAAACAATGCTTCGATCACCTATGCCTTTATCGCCAGTCTGGTTCTGGCACAGGTAGCCATGTGCATTTTTGGGCTGATCATGTCACGCTACTCCTATATGGTGATGAGTGTGCCCAACCTCTATATGATCGCGGCGGTGACGGTTTTGGCGGTTTATGGGACCTACAGTGTCCAGAATAGCTTCGCTGACGTCGTCGTCATGTTCAGTTTGGGAACCCTAATGTATATTGGTAATAAATTTGGATTCTCGGCCGCGCCGGTGGTGTTGGGGATTATCCTGGGTCCGATTGCCGAGGATAATTTCCTGAAAGGAAAACTCATCGCCGAAACGGATGTCGGCGTTTTTAACTATTTTTTCAACGGGCCAATGAATCTGGTCATCATTTTACTGTGCGCCGTCTCCATCGGCTACAGCATTTACGGAGAGATTAAAACGATTAAAATGGCAAAGGAGGCCTAGGATTGAAAAAAGATTTCATTGTTTCATTAATTCTGCTGGCCGGTTCGATTGGGCTGTATGCTTCTCTGTCGCTGATGGAAGAGCCGGCTGCGGCTTCCTTTCCGCGCGTGGTGATTGTCATTATGGGTTGCCTTGGATTGGCTTTGAGTATTCAGGCGATTCTCGCCAAGCAAAGACACGAAAGAGCGGTACTCCAAAGCAACCACGTTGCAGACTCGGAAAAAAAACCGATGGAGTTGGATACGGCTAAAAGGTTTCCCTTCGGAAAGTTGGTCATCTGCTTCGTTATGATTGTGGTTTATTTTGTGGTGATGGAGAAACTCGGATTTTACGTCTCGGCATTTTTATTTTTTATTATCGTTACGTTTATTTTAGGCAGAAAAGATCTAACCCTGCACAAAGGTGCTATGCAAATCGGCATTGCATTTATCTTTACGGCCATCCTGTTCGTGCTGTTCAACAAGCTCCTGGTGGTGCAAACACCTAAAGGACTGTTTTTTTAAATCCCAATTTTGCAGCGATGGGGTAAGCCGTTGGGGAGGATCGGTATTTGATGGTAAATGTCAGGCCAGGGGCTTCGCCCTAATTGGAATATTGGAATTCTGGAATATTGGAATCATGGGTTCTGGGATTATGGAATGGTGGGGTTAGAGAATCACAAAGAATATATTTCTATTGATTTTCACGTTATAGCTGCGTATTTTCTGGGGCAAAAGCAGAAAATGGATGTTTGTCGGGCATCCGGATAAAATGTAGATACAACATTTTTGGTAAAATAGATCTTTTCCCGCTTCCATACCCAGTATTCCAACATTCCACTATTCCATCATTCCATGTGGCTTCCCAACGCGGATGACCACAAAAAACGCTATATTTTCTAAAAGTTGTAGAAATTCCGAGACTTAAATTGAGAGGCAAACCCGTTACAATCGAAAGGAGGAAGGCATGAAGAAGAACTATTTTAAAACAGCAATCTTGGTAGCGTTGACGGCAGTTTTTGTTTTTGGCATGGGCCCCGCATCGGCGGCCGATTATCCTGAATCGCCGGTCAGTATGGTTGTGGCCTATTCGCCCGGAGGGGCCACCGATTTTCAGGCACGGATTGTCACCATGATGGCGGGGCTCGAAAAATATTTAGGGCAGCCCATCGTTATCATCAATAAGCCCGGCGCCGGCGGACAGGTAGGCTGGAACTGGTGTGTCGAGAAAGGGACCAAAGACGGGTATACCATGTTGGCATATAACGTGCCGCACTTTATCGCCCAATCGATTGTGTATAAAACCAAATATGACATTAACACATTCGAGCCGGTTGCCAACTGGGGTGCGGATCCTGCTGTGCTGATTGTGCCCAAGGATAGCCCTTTCAACACCATGCAGGATCTGGTCGACTTTGCGAAGCAAAATCCCAAGAAGGTAACGGTCAGTGGCGCCGGCATGTTTGTCGGGCATCACATCGCCCTATTGCAATTTCAAAAGGCGGCAGACATTCAGTTGACCTATATTCCGGAAAAGGGGGGTGTTCCGGCCATGCAATCGGTGGTGGCTGCAAAGGTCAAAGCTGGCTTTAATAACCTTTCCGATGCCTTCCGCAATCAGGAGCGGATCAAAATTCTGGCCGTGGCAGACCTGGAGCGACATGAATTTTTGCCGGACGTGAAAACATTCAAAGAAATGGGCGTCGGCGTGGATGATTCCAGCGTCAATTTCAGGGGGGTGGCATTCCCCAAGGGCGTTCCGCAGGAAGTCATTGACAAGTGTGCCGCTGTTTTCCCGAAATTGTTCAATGACAAGAAAGTCATGGCTAAAATGAAAGCCAGCGGCAGCCCCGTGCGGGTCATTGCGAGAGATGAAGTCATCAAAATGTTTCAGGATCGACA
>CALZJV010000119.1:0-8886 GCA_945787595.1 uncultured Desulfobacterales bacterium
CCCAATGCCGACCAATGGAATCAGGATATAGATAATATTCAAAGGAATGCCAAGGAATAAAGCGGACGCCGGAGAAATCAAAGCGGGTTGCATGGTATTCGTTCACGCTCCTTTATTTGGATTTAAAACTGAACGGTTCAGGGTTCTATGTTCAAAGGTTATAACTGATGGATGCTGCGCACAATAATAATCAAAATCTGAAATACCCGTCATACCCCAGTGAGTGAAACGGATTTATAACCAGATGAAGACACGATCCATTTGATCCGCGCTGTCTGGTTTTTTTCAACCCGGAATGTTGAATCCGGCTCGGCTGAGTCGCTCGACCGAAAGGCTCGTCGCAGGCTGAACCGCTCAACCGGGGTCAATCACAAGCGGCTTGCTTATCATGAATGTGCTGTTCAGACAAGACCGCTTTGAAATTATTGATCAGGAGCCATTGAAATTGGCATAGGGCATAATAGCAGAATTCGGAATTCAATTGCCTCTTTATTTTCCCACTTCCGCATTCCGACTTCCCACTTCTGACCTCTGACTACTGACCTCTGACCTCACTTTGTCATTCGTCATTCGTCATTCGCCATTCGTAACTACTTCCCTCCAAACGAATCCTCAGCGATATCCACCACGGCACTATTGGTTGCGAGAATAGCATCCATTTTTCCGAGGGTGACCGGCAGCACAGAGTGGACAAAAAATTCGGCACTTTTCAGCTGACCCTCGTAAAAGGCGGCATCTTTTTTCTTTGCGCCGTTTTCAAGCTTTTCGGCGGCGATGGTGGCACGCCACAGCAGCAACCAGGACATGACCACATCGCCGGATACCTCCATAAACGGGTAGGCGTGGGCAAAAGCGGTCATTACCTCCGGCGACATAGCCGTTTTACCCAGATGCAGGGCGACCTCACCCAGTTTATTCAGGGCCGCCTCTACCTTGCCGGCATATGCTTCAACCTTTGCATGCGTCCTGGCAGCGGCAATGGTATTTTGAATCTCTCCCATCAGATCCATGATCGGCTTGCCCTTATTCAATCCAAGTTTTCTTCCTAAAAGGTCCATGGCCTGGATACCGTTGGTTCCCTCATAAATGGGAGTAATCCGACAGTCCCTCAAAAGCTGTTCCATGGGATATTCTTTGATATAGCCATATCCGCCGTAAACCTGGACTCCGAGATTGCAGACATCAAAAGCCTTGTCGGAGACATAGCCCTTGGCCAGCGGGATCAACAGATCGATAATGCCCTTGTATTTGGCTTTTTCTTCCTCATTATCGCTAACATCGATCCGATCGTCACACATTCCAACATAATACAGCAGGCTGCGCATTCCTTCAACGTATGCTTTCATGGTCAGTAACATGCGTCGTACATCCGGATGCTGGATAATCGGAACCGAAGGCGCGCTTTTGTCCATTATGTTCAACAGATGCCGGCCCTGGACCCGCTGGCGGGCATAATTGACGGCATACATATAGGCCGCACTGGCACAGGCGAACGCCTGAATTCCCACCAGCAAACGCGCCTCATTCATCATTAAGAACATGTTGCGCATCCCCTTATTTTCTTCTCCCAGCAACAATCCCCGGCACTTGCCTTTACTGCCAAGCGATATGGAGCACGTCGCGTTGCCGTGGATTCCCATTTTCTCTTCCACGCCCGTGCAGACCACATCATTGGGCTCAGCCAGGCTGCCGTCCTCATTGACCCAGATTTTGGGAACGATAAAAAGGGAAATGCCGGCGGTCCCCTCGGGTGCGCCTTCGATGCGCGCCAGGACGGGATGAATGATATTTTGCGCGAGATCATGCTCACCGGATGAAATAAAAATCTTATTGCCGGTAACCGAATAGGTTCCATCTTCATTTTTAGCGGCCGTAGCCGATAATGCGCCCACATCGGAACCGGCTTCCGGTTCGGTCAAGAGCATGGTGCCGGTCCACTCACCGGTATACATTTTTTTTAAAAAAAGCTCCTTTTGCTGCTCGGTTCCGAAAGACTCTACCAACTTGCCGGCCCCATGGGTCAATCCCGGATACATCATAAAGGCGAAATTGGCTCCATTCATGTAATCACTTGCAGCCAGGGCTACGGCCCGGGGCATGCCCTGCCCGCCCCATTTCGGATCCTCGATCATGGCCAGCCATTCACCTTCTTTAAACAGCTCCCAGACCTTGTGAAAAGACTCCGGAACCGTCACCTTACCGGCATCGAAGTGTGCGCCTTCCCGATCGCTGTCAATTTGGGTGGGCAAAATTTCCTTGATGGCCAGGTTGCGGGCTTCGGCTATTATGAGATCTACAGTTTTTTTGTTGAATTCGGCGAAAATTTCATGGTCGCTCAATTCCTCGACATGCAATAGCTCGTGGAGAACAAAATCAACATCCCTTCGATCTGCAATTTGTTGTGCCATGTTATATCTCTCCTTTTTTTTTAAAACGTAAAAGTTCAGCCACTATGGCACTAAACTTTTTCCGAGAATTCGCTAGAAAAAAGTGGCCCTGAAGGGCGGCAAGCACGCTAATAATTTATATAGGCTTCAGGTGTCAGGTTTCAGTATCTAACATCTCCTTTCCCTGACACCCGACACCCGACACCTGAAACCTGAAACCTTCATTTTTTTAGCGTCTTCGCGTCTTCGTGGCTAAAATTTTTCGACGGGTCAAATCATCGATTATCGGCTATTATCAGCAGTCCCGATACCTCTTATAAATAGCTCCACCAAGGGATCGGCCATGGATACCAGGTCATAAACTCTTTCCGAATGCAGCCAGGTATTGATCACCTCATCGACCCCGCCAAGAATGAAGCGTTTTACCAAACCGACATAGAGATCCTTACGGATGCTGCCCTCTTGCTGTCCTACCTCGACGATCTCCGAAACGATGTCCTGGTACATTTTAGACATTTCCCTGATCTGGACTTCGGCCAAACGGTCGATCTGATGGGTTCCCACCTGGTACAAATACAAAATGGCCATGTCCCTGTCCCGTTGAAACTCGGCCAAATGCCGTCTAATAAGATTGCGCAGCTTTTCCAAACCGCTTTGCGCCTTGTCGACTTCCGCCCGAAAACCTTCAAAGACCAGTTTGGTTTTGTAATGAAAAAAATTGACCAGAATGTCGTCTTTATTTTTGAAATATAGATAGATGGTACCATCCGCCACACCGGCTTCTTTGGCGATCTGGGCAACGGTTGACTGGTAAAATCCCTGCCGGGCGAACACCTTCACTGCCGCTTCCAGGATAAGGTGGTACTTGTTATTTTTACTCTTTTTATTAATTTTAAGCTCCCTACTGATTCGCTATAATTGCAAAATTATGAATGAATACTCATTCATAATACAGATTGATATTCCCTGTCAAGTATTAAATTAAACAAGTTGTGCCTATTTATGAATATTTTTTATATATGAATGCAGGAAGTTACATTAATAAAGTTGGAAATAAGGCTCAATTTTATACTGCAAAACATTTTAAATTAAAAATGAATATACATTCATAAAAAAATAAAGGGGGATCAAAGCTTGAAAGTGAATAAGTATTGACAAAAAACGGCTCCATTGAGAATTAATTCGCTCTATCAGCAGACCGTGGCATATTAAATACGATGGTGCTTTCTATCACCTGCTTTCACCTATCAACGATCGTAATGCTATTTTTTTAGACGAGAAGGCTAAAGTCTTTTATTGATCAAATTGGCGGTTTTGGCGGCCGGCGGCGGCGCTCATATGAGACTTCGCGTGGTCGAACAGCGAACCGCAGAATGTCGAAGGAAGGAATTCTGTCGATTTTATCTAAAAAGATAGAGCGCAGCGATTCCACCCTTCGTCATTCGTCATTTGTCATTCGGTTTTTCAGAGTTTCTTTTTCGATTTGACCGACCGTTTTTTTGGCCGGCGGCTGGGCTGAACTCTTGACCCCTGGGATAGTAGACGGTAAAATATGGTGCATCACTGGATGGATTGAGAATGGATGGAAACCCCAATAGCGGGACGGCACAAGTCTGCTCCTCCTGCCGGCATAAAAACCCACCAGAAGCGAACTCTCCAGCACACTTGTGCCAACTGCGGCATTGATGTTTCACCGGATGCCAGATTCTGCCACCAGTGCGGCAAACCGACCGGTTCCGCTGACCGTCGCAATGAAGCCATCCGCGCCTACACGCCCAAACATCTGGCCGACAAAATTCTGACCACCCGCAGCGCCCTGCAGGGCGAGCGCAAACAGGTCACCGTCCTTTTTACCGATGTCAAAGGATCAATGGAGCTGACCGAACAGGTCGACCCCGAAGAGTGGCACGCCATTTTGGATGACTTCTTCCGGATCCTTGCCGACGGGATTCATCGCTTTGAAGGGACAATCAATCAGTATACCGGCGATGGCATCATGGCGTTGTTCGGGGCGCCGATCGCCCATGAGGGTCACGCACTGCGGGCCTGCTACGCCGCGCTATACCTGCGCGGTGAGCTGCGGCGGCATGCCGACCGGTTACGGGTAAAGCGCGGGCTCAATTTCGGTGTTCGTATCGGTCTTAACTCGGGTGAAGTCGTCGTCGGCCGAATCGGTGACGATTTGCGCATGGACTACACAGCACAGGGTCAGACGGTGGGATTGGCGGCACGCATGGAGCAGCTGGCCGAGTCCGGATGTGTCTATATCACCGAACACACCAGCAGGCTTATCGAAGGATTTTTTAGGGTGCGTGATCTTGGAATGTCTTCGGTTAAAGGTGTAAGCCGGCCGGTGCGCATCTATGAATTGGAGGAAATCCGAAAGTATCGAACCGGGCTCGATATCTCGCGCGAACGAGGCTTCTCACGTTTCATTGGCCGCAGTAGTGAAATGGCCATCCTCCGATCGGCGCATCAGCGAGCCCTCAACGGCCAAGGCAATGTGGTCGGCGTTGTCGGTGAGCCCGGAGTCGGCAAAAGCCGCCTGTGCCATGAATTTCTTGAGCTAAACCGCGAAATGGGGGTTACAATATGCCAAGCAAATTGTGCCTCTCACATTAAGACTGTTCCTTTACTGCCGGTCTTGCAACTGTTGCGAAGCGTATTCGGCATTGCCGAAAAGGACCCTGAAGAAGAAACCCGCAAAAAGATAGCCGGCACCCTGATCCTGTTGGATGAGGCTTTCAAAGATACGCTGCCAATCTGGTTTGATTTTCTGGCTGTAACCGATCCTCAAAAACCGGATATCAGGACTGATTCGGAAGAACGTCAACGAAAACTGTTCGCCCTGATCCAACTTCTGGTTCAGTCGATGTCCAAACGGCAGCCCCTGATTATCCTGGTGGATGATCTCCACTGGATCGATTCGTCAAGCGATGCCTTCATCGCCCGTCTGGTAGATGCAGTCAAGGATACCCGAACGTTACTGTTGCTGAATTTTCGCCCTGAATATCGCCGGGATTGGATGAACAGGTCTGTTTACCGGAATCTTCCGCTACCGGCCCTGAACAGCGCCGGTGCCCGCGAGCTGCTGGATGATCTTCTCGGAAATGATTCGTCGCTCCAAGACCTTACGCAAAAACTTGTTTCTCGTGCGCTTGGCAATCCTTTTTTCATCGAGGAACTGATTCGTTCCCTGGTTGAAGCCGGCAATCTCGCAGGTCAACCCAAAGCCTTCCGCTTGGTAAAGCCTGTAAAAACGCAAACGCTGCCTCGCACCGTGCAGGCCGTGCTGGCGGCTCGCATAGATCGGCTCGGGGAGGCGGCTAAACAGGTCCTTCAGACGGCGTCGGTAATCGGCCAGGAGTTTGAGGAAATGATTCTGCGCCAGGTGTTGGACTTGATCGGAACTGAACTCGACGATTGCCTGTACACACTCAATGAGGTTGAATTTTTCTATCAAAAGGCATTTTATCCGAAGCCGGTTTATGCCTTCAGGCACCCGATCGTAAGGGAGGTGGCCTACCATTCACTGCTCGGTAAACCACGTGCTAAACTTCACCGTCGCACGGCCCTGGCTATCGAAGCGATTCAACCCGACCGGCAGGATGAACTTGCCGGGCTGGTGGCGTACCACTGGGAAAAGGCCGCTGACCCACTCAAGGCCGCCCGCTGGCATCGCCGTGCTGCTCGCTTGGCCGGCTTTGCTGAAATTCAAAGAACATTCTTCCATTGGAGTCAGGCGCTGAAATTGGCTCAGCAAGCGGGGGTAACCGATGAAACTTTGAAATTGCAGCTGGAGGCCTGTTGCGGAGCCCTAGAAATCGGCGGTCGCGTTGATATCTCACCCCGGCAAGTCAGAGACATATTTGAAAGAGGCCGAAAATTGGCCCGAAAATTTGGCGATTCTCATTCTTTGTTGCGTCTTCACGAGGACATGGCTGCGCGATTGGGATGGTCGGGCGATTTCGCGGGTCAGCGACGTTATCTTAATGCGGCCACGATGATCGCTGAGAAAGTGCCCGATCCTGAAATAAAGCTTGGTCTACTGCAGCGCCGGTATGTGGCAGAATTTCACCAGGGCAATTTAGCATCCGCCTTGTCGCTAATTGAGGATGGGATAGCCGGCTGTGAAGCCGCGCAGTCGGCCCTGCCCCACCCGGTTTTCAAACGACTTTTACGGTCTTTTCTGCTCGCCAGAGCAAATGTCTTGGCAATGACGGGTAGACTTAAACAGGCGGCAGCACTTATAGATCAGGCGTCGCATCTGATGGCCTCAGCAGACATCTCCCCACAAGACTCACGCACAACCCATACCGAGGCACTGGTCCGCGCGAACCTCTCCATCTATAGCGGTGATATCGATGCCTGTTTGCGAGATGCTCGCCTTTTCGTAGAACTGGCAAATCGCTCAGGCTCTACCTGGGCCATGGCCGTTTCAGCTTCAACCCTTGGCAGGGCGCATCTAACAGCTCAGCGCTGGTCGCAAGCGCGGGAGTCACTCGAATATGGACTGGCGCAAGCCAGGCAGCACAAGCTCGGCCTGGAGGCGGAAGCCTCCTACCTGGCTCTTTTGGCAGAAGCCCTGACCGGATGTGGCGATCTGGAGCAGGCCCTAGTAACCGCCGAGGAAGCCGTCGCAGTGGCGTGCCGCAAACAAACCCTTTTCTGGGAGTTGCAGGCCCAGATCTCCCTGGCGGGGGTTCTTTTGCACCGCGAAGGAATAAAGGATCGGCCTCGTATCGCTAAGGCCCTGGCGCGGGCCGATGAGCTGATTGAAAAGACCGGGGGGGCGGTTATGAAGCCCCTCATTATCATACGCCAGGCCGATTTTGCCAAGCGCAACGGCGATGATGCCGGCCATCAACGAATGCTGCAAGAAGCCCACCTCCTGTTCAGAGCCATAGGGGCTCACGGTTATGCCGAGCGGCTGGCGGCAAAACTCAGGGACTTGGGAACCCCCACCGGCGCGTAGACCCCATACGCGCCAAGTTGTTTTTGCCCGGGAGGAACTATTAAACGAACATCGAACGTCCAACATCGATTGTTGAATGGGGGAAAATCGAATACCAGATTCGCTGAAACCGCTTGAATCAGCCCGGTGTCACCTTTTCAAAGGGCATAATATCATCGAGATTTCTATCGATGATAATATGAAGTCACGTTAGCCAGAAGTGTTTGATTTTTGAGATGATATCGGTGCAGATCGACTAAAAAAACGCTCAAATTGCCCTATCGTGTCAACTCGGCGTTTAGGTTTTAGAACCCTAGCACTCCGGTTCAGTCAATAGCGGAAAACTCAGATCATGATGGGAGGTGGTACACGCTCTGATTTAGCAAAAGTTTCACCTCTAGAAGCAACAACCTAAAAATGATTTTCTCGGGAAGGCGGACTTTTGGGGCGCTTTGTAATGATCGATTGCCTCAACTTCACCGTAAAAAAGACTATTGCGAATAAGTAGCCGGGCAAGTAAAGCCACCAGGCGAAGGGGTTCGGAAACCCCGACCGTTTGATTTCGCCGGGAATCTGTAAAATATTTCTCCAGTCCCAACAAAATGCCACGATCATGATAAAACCACAGCTCAGCTCAACCGCCGTATCGTACCAACGCCAACGGATCTCATATCCCTTTTCATGGTAATAAATAATTAGCGAGCCTGCCGCCGCCATGGCTATCGCAATCAATACGGGTGTTATGACTGGACCGACCCAGGGCAGCGGCACATAAAACAAAATATCCCATGTCATGAGACTTTCAGGCCAACTTACCATGACATACAACCAGATGTAATAAAAAATATCCCAGATGCCAAAGGCAATCAGAAAAAAACAAAATCTCTGAAATTTGAAATTCCCGGCAACCCAGCCTACCGCCACCAGCATTATTATTGTGGCAATTTCGCGTCCAATCTCAATGCGAACCAAGGAGTCAATAATGCGCTTACCATCCTCCCACTTAATTACCAGAGGGAAACCAAATTCTCCGTCAAAATAGATTTCACGGAGATACACGACGACAGCGCTTTCAACCCAAGCAAAAGCAATAGCAAAAACCACTACCCAAACCCAGGTTCTAAGGATGCTTTGTAAACTTCTTGCTTTGACATTCAATTTCTAGTTCTCACTGAACAAATTGCTTGGAGAGCACAATGTCTCTTATGCTTCGAATTTCGATCTGATAATACCGTTGTTTCTTGCTGTAAAAACAACTGAGCTAAAATACCAGGTTTTAAATGAATACTGCAAGAATTTTAGAGGTTGATACGGTATGGCCTTATAACTGTTTATCGCTGAATTTTGGGGTGTGATTGAAATAGATGGTATAGGCCGGAAAAAACCGAATACTCGCTGTAAGATATCATTTGAGTATCTTAAAGTTTAACCATCTGAGATTATTATAGATTTATAGCAGAAAGCAACACCTCAGCCTTGAAATCTGGAAATTATGATATCACAAATTTTGGTGGTTCCTGATAATTTCAACTTTGTTGGATGTCA
>CALZJV010000119.1:8931-26392 GCA_945787595.1 uncultured Desulfobacterales bacterium
AATATGAACCATGCCGATCTATCATTACCATGTGAAAAAATTTGCCGAATTCGAACGAAAAAAAAAGAAGATCATTTCTCTTTTAGATATAGGTCGTTCAGATGATGAGATAGCACGTCTGATGACAACTTTGGATCGGAATAACATAGAAGCTGGAAGAAGGGCAAAATATTATAATGACAGTTCCTCGATCAACGATACTATTGAACGTTGGAAACGAGAAGATCCAGCGGCGTTCAAATATTAACGAGATAATTATCTCAAAGTGGTTTCAGACAGTGATATAAACCATTTATCTTAAACTATTTATAGTGAGGAAACTAGGGCGATGCCAACACTATCCATTTTGTTTAAAGACAAAGTTATCGAAAATTATCAAATCACTAAAGGTGACACCTTCATCATCGGTCGAAACAGTGTTAATGACATTGTCATTGATAACCTTGCAGTTTCTGATCAACATGCCAAGGTAGAGTCAGATGGGAATGGATTCGTATATGTCGATCTTAATAGTGAAAACGGGTCTTTTTTAAACGAGGCCCTTATCAAAAACTATTGGCTCAATGATGGTGACAAGATAACAATCGGCAAACATATTCTAAAATTCTTGAATGCCAAGACCAGAAAACAGCCAATAAAAAAACCATCCTCAATTAATCAGACAATGCAGTTGGATACTAAGAAATTTCGCGAATTGATGAGAAAAAACCAACCGAAAGAAAAAAATGATCAAACACCGAATGAAAACCAAGACCAAAAGAAAAAGAAGTCGGTGGGTGTTTTATCCTATTTATCTGGCAATAAGAAACAATTTAAAATTAACAATAATTTGACTAGAATTGGAAAAGATCCGCAATCAGACATCTTAGTTAAAGGTTTTGCAGTTGGAAAAACAGCAGCGGTCATCAATAAATTTCCAGACGGATGGCATATCAGTTATGTTGAGGGATTATCCCGGCCGCGGGTAAACAATAAAACCTTTAAAAAATCCATTAAACTAGAAAATTTAGATATCGTCGTTATTGGTTCGACAAAGCTACAATTTTTCATATTGTAATCTTTTCTATGGTAGTGTTAACTCTACTTTGCCAATTTAAATGTAACATTCGCTGAAGAATAACGTTAGCATGATTACTGGGCTTTACGTCAGTCTATAAGTTGTTGGAACAAAGCAGAATTGCTTAGTCGCACGATGATTTAATGTCTGGTTAGTGGTCTGGGCTTAAATTTTCAATATGTCCCCCAAAGTTGGTGTTTTTCCGGTAGAGGCATATTTATTATCATTGACAGTAACCACGTCTCCACTCTTTATCAGTAATTCACAATGGCTGAGCGCCTCATTGGCGGCCATTATGCTGCCAAATCCTTTCAAGAGTCTTTCATCAAAGTGTTCACGTGCAATTTCTTTTATCGAGGATTCGGAAATAAAAAAAAATCCTTAAACACCTGGACTTATGGGATGTCAGGCGCAAACTGCCTGCGCGCGCTCATGGCCCGCCAACTGAAACTTTTATCATCTATGATGAGTCCTCATCGCCGAGCGCAGATGATTACCTGATGGAGGGCGATCATCCGATCGAATCATATCTATAAAAAAATTCTAGCCCCAGGCAAACCGGTGAGCTATGCAAAAATCGGCCTGAAATTTCAACCCCCTGGCGATAAAATATTAATCTTGACAAAAAAACCCGCTTCAGATTGGCGGAAGGCTATTGTTTGTGTTAATGGGTGCTTCATTATTTTGTGCTGAAGCTGAAGCCTATATAAAATTCACTATTTTCGATTTATTTAACTCAAGTAGTGATTAATTGAGTCTATATCAGATACGGAATAATTATCTGGTACTGCAATTTTATATTCTTCCAGCGAGCCGAAGGTCCAAATCCATCGTCCCAATTATATCAATTAGATCCTTTTCTTTTCATTTTTTGACACCCCTTCCTTATCTATGTATTAGGTATATTGGAAAAGTGTCTTGATTGAACGGACGAAAAGGCCCTCTAACGGGAATACTCCGCCAGAGGATATCACATCGGCATCTTCAAAAAACCATTATCATAGCTTTCTCTACGTAGGTTTAGGAATGAAGCTCCCCGCAGCAGAGCTGCGAGGAATTCTTTTGATTAAAAGTAACCGATTTTTGAAAGTAGCTAAAAGTAGGTGAGTTTCGATTCGGGATGAGACTCAGCTCAGAATAGGATTCCGAATGAGAGGATAATCAGCGTTGCGCTCCTGGGTCACGAGGGGTTGGGTCAATAATTTTCCTAAATATCTACACGAAGTCGTTGTCATTGTCAAGAATAAAGAGCACTACATTGTAGTAATTGAAAAGGTGGGTGCATGGGGATGCCGGGGTGGTGATAGCTTGCCACGACATGTAATTCGATGATTATCGAAATGTGTGATGATATAATTCGAGTATCACACGGATTTATGAGCTGTCAAACGTTGATAGATAGCAACATCGAGGTCCTAATAACTGGGATTGAGGATATCACCATCTTTTACGGCAATTGATTTTTTCTGCTATGTTGGAGAGTACCAGCAATTTTAAATAGGTAGATTTATTGTATCAAATAGAAGTTCATTTTTCATAATAGATTTCCAAGATGAAGCTTAAGAAATCTTAAGATTAGCCGATAAATCAATTCAGGTGATAAATATTCGAACTCTACGATGTGATCCGGTAAAACAGTTTAAAATCCCAAAGCAATAATATTTAAAGATTATGGAAAAAGTGGTAGGAGTTTTTCAAGACCTTAAAACCAAGACATATGATTCAACAAGGCTTGCGCCAAAGATTGTACGAAAGCCCAAACTATTTCTATATTGGTTGTTCAGTGCTCGATTGGCTCAACTCGTCTTATTATTTGTTGTTTTAGGATTGCCAAAATTCGTCCCCTCGATAGTAGACGCACAACTGGAACAATTTTATCCTCCCATAATCGAAAAGAAATATTGGGGTTTAATCAAAAATTCCAGGCCTAACCCACTTCTTGAAAGTCGCCAGAAAATTGCGAGAGTAATACTATGGACTGGTTCCGGCGGTCTTGTGATTTTCCTATTGATGTTGCGCATTCCGCAGACGATCAGCCATACGACTGCGATGGCGCATAAACGTGAAAGTGAAGCCGACGCCCTGGCTGATTCTCAACCTTCGTCAAGTGTGATGCTTTATAATTCAGCACTTTCCTTAGCCTCCGATCGAACGCATGAGGCTTCCATAATCAAAAAGATCAAACGTATTGATCAACGAATCACTGAGAGGATTCTCCCAGAGAAAACCGAAGAAACCAAATTACTGTCAGACAGAACAACGGGTGCCGAAACTCAAAGATTTGAGTCTCGTACTCAAAATTCTTCTTACATTGAAAATGAAGACGTCATAAGCGCCCCTGTTGATATTGAATCGAATTGCATCGGCCCTGATAACCGCTATTTAATAAGGAATGAATTAGGCCGAGGCGCTATGGGAATTGTTTATTGTGCTCAAGACCGAATTCTTGGGCGTAATGTGGCTCTAAAAAACCTTACTGGCGACCTACGCGGGGATAAAGATTTGATGAGACGTTTTAAACAGGAAGCCAAAGCTCTCGCACGTTTGAGCCATCCACACATAGTGCAGGTATATGATTTCGTGCAGGATTGCGATCAGGCTTGGATCGCAATGGAACTCATTGAGGGCAAGGATCTGGCTGACTATCTCGACGATAAAGATGTGATGCCGATGGGTGAAACTGTTCAATTGGTTACCCAAATGGCCGAAGCATTAGCTTATGCGCATAAGCGTGGTGTGGTTCATCGAGATTTCAAACCGGCAAATGTTATTTTATCAATGGACCGTGAAGCCAAGATAACGGATTTTGGCCTGGCAAAGATTGCCCAATCTAGTGTCCATACACAGGTTGGCTCATTCTTAGGCTCTCCAGCCTATATGAGTCCGGAGCAGGCACAGGGTAAGGTGGCGAATGCTTATTCTGATATCTATGCGTTAGGCGTTGCCATGTATCAAATGCTCAGCGGTCGTTTACCCTTTTCGGGTGACCTTGAGAGCGTCATTGTCCAAAAACTCACCACAAGCCCAAAACCGTTGCCGGCCATTAACGGAGAAATTCCAGGACAGCTCAAACGCTTGGTATTTCAAATGCTTGAGAAAGATTCTGACAATCGACCGGTAAGCATGGATGAGGTCGCTGAAGTCCTAAAGTCAGTCTCAGGAAAACTGGTTTCTTAATCGGAAAATAGGATTTGAGGCAAATTTAAAGCATATTAGAAATTAATATTTTCAAAAACCACGGCCATTAGGAGGCGGGCAATGTTGAGAATAATAGTAAAGTTCAAAAGTACTGTACTTAAAGAGTTAAAAATCAATCAAGATGAAATAATCATTGGAAGAGATTCGGGCAACGATATTCAGATTGATAATATAGCTGTTTCGCGTGAACATGCCAGGATTATCAGAGGTCCAAATTACTATCTTATCGAAGACCTGAATAGTTCAAACGGCACTTTTGTTAATGGGAAAATAATCAACAAAAAGTTCCTTAAGGCAGAAGATGAGATATTAATCGGAAAACACTCTTTACAGATCGTCTTGGAAGATCCTCCGGCCATAATGAAGGAAAGAAAACTAAAAGGAGCAGACACCACTTACAAGCTGGGACCTGCAGAGTACAAACGAATATTTAAAAAATAATTCGAATCCAGTTCTTTATTGAAATATATTTTTCCTTGATAGCTCGTATGCAAAGACCTGAAATCTTTATTTTATTATTCACTCTTAAATATCGTGGCACATGTGAAAAACTGTTTAATACATTCTGTAAGTCTATCCGCGTATAAGCCAAGCACCGGGAGGAACATGATAACGTAAATCTTCGCAATCACCGGGGGAAGGTCGGTGTCCGGGGGGTCGATCAGGATACCAACCATAAAAACAAGAACCCTCTGTCAATCTTAATCAGAATGGTTCCTACAAGAGCAACATGAAGATAGACAGGAAGCAAACCACAATCAGGCAGATCCAATCCCGTTTGTGTAAATTTAGTTCGGGGTCGGTGCGATTCTCGGTGAAAGCCCTTGCTTCCATGGCGGCTACCAGGTTATCTGCCCGTTCAAACGTCCGGCGCAATATTGGAAAAGCAAGTTTTGTCAATCGATATACCGGATTCTTTCTGTTCTCCACGCCACGGGCTTTTTGGGCTTCCGCAATTTCTGCGGCCTGATGAAAAATCAGCGGAACAAAACGCAGGATCAGACCCATCATCAGAGCCACTTTTTTTTCCGCAATGAAGGGAACGGGTTTTAGAAACCACTGCACCGCAGCTTTAATTGCCGATGAGCGGGTCGTTGAAATAAATGCGAATCCAAGGATGACAATTATGGCCAGTCGCCAACAGACCAGGATACCACTGTGCAAGCCCTGAATGGAAACACTGATAAATCGAAGCTCTATTGCGGGCGGCCCATCGGTTGAGAGCACCCGGGCAAAAAAGATAAAAAAAAGCAAAATAAAAAAATAGCGCAGCTCCTTCAACCCTGTAATTAGCGACAGACGGGCATGCAAAATGAGGCTGAGCAGCAGGCTGGTTAGAATTGCAAGTCCATGAAAATACAAGTTTAAACAAATCAGACTGATTAAAATGACAAATAGAATTTTAAATCGGACATCGATATAGTGCAGTAATGAATCCCCGGCCTGGTAACTAAACGAGGTCAATTCAGCCATGATTCCACTTCCAGTCCCAATCGGAGAGAGCAGGGGGTTCGAACGCCGAAGGCCTCGATGTCGGTCATAATATCCGCTGGAATTCCATCCCTGATAATTTTACCGCTCTGCATTAAAATCATGCGATCGGCATGGGCGATAATCTTTTCCAGATCATGGGTCGTCACCACAATCGTTTGGCCCGATTGGTGCAGGGCCAGGATGTGCTGCAATACCTGCTTGACACCCGGATAATCCAGATTTGAAAAGGGTTCATCAAAAACAATGACCCTGGGTTCCATGGCGAGAATGCCGGCAATGGCGAGCCGGCGTTTTTCACCGCCCGAAAGCAAATGAGGCCGTTGGTTGATAAAATTCGATAAACCGACGACCTCAAGTGCGTCTAACACCCTTTGTTTTACGTTGCGGTGATCTAAGCGCAGGTTTTGCGGTCCGAAAGCCACATCTTCGTATACCGTTTCACCGACAATCTGACTGTCGGCATCCTGAAACATCATACCGACCATTTGTCGTGCCCTTAATAAGTTTTGTTCGACGGGAATACCGGCCAGTCGCACCATTCCGGCAGTGGGTGAAAGGAGTCCGTTCAAATGCCTTAGCAATGTGGTTTTGCCCGAACCGTTGGGTCCGGCGATAATCACAAACGATCCTTCGCGAATGTTTAGATTGATGTCTACAATACCGATGGTGCCATCGGCAAAGCGGTGAGTGAGGTTTTCGAATTCGATGATGTTCATTTCGGGTTGCGCGTTTCGAGTTACGGGTTGCGGGCAAAAAGAGCATAGAGCAAAGGGCATAGAGATTATAGAAGAATTCGGAAGTCGGAATGCGGGCTCCGGCCCATAGGGCCTGCGCCCCGGCGGGAAGCCGGAAAAAGGCATAGCCCATGGAGCCAGGTAAAAAGCTTACTAAAAAATCAGTCTTTCAAACCCTATGTGCTCTAGCCCATGTCCTCTGGCCTATGATTTATCATTCCGAATTCCGCCTTCCCACTTCCGAATTCCAATATCTGTCATCTGTATTCCGTCCTCTGTTTTCTGTCATTGGAATTCGCCACTTGCCTGTTACCGTCTAATAGGTGAATGACCTAAATCCGACCGGCAGCTGCAGATACCTTATCCGGAACGCCCACAACCGGCCGTAACGCTTTGGCTAATAATGCTGCAGCTGCTATCTTCAGGCCATCGCCGATCAGAAAGGGGTACATTCCCAAGGTCAGCGTTTTGGCCCAGGTCATCCCAGTCAGGATTTTTAACCAGGTAACCCCACAGGCATACAAAACAATGGTCCCGCAAATCATTGCCAAAACATCATAACCGATTCGCTTGCCGGCCTTTTCTGAAATGTATCCGGCAATGAAAACGGCCGGAAGATAGCCTATCAAATAGCCGCCGGTAGGTCCCACGATCCGTCCGATTCCGCCAAGACCGCCGGCAAAAACCGGCAGTCCGCATGCGCCGGTCAGCAGATATACCGCAACGCTGGCGACCCCCCACCGGCTCCCCAGCAGAAGACCTGCCAGAAAGACGAACATATTCTGCAAAACGATGGGTACCGGGCCGATGGGAATGGAAAGGTACGCACCGGCTGCCATTAAGGCCGCCAGCAGTGAGGCAAACACTGTCATTCGAAGTTGGCTGGAAGCGTCCATTTTCAATCGCTCAACTTAGGCCCTTAGTAATTGTTTCTGTGCATTTTTGTGGCAAAAAAAATCGTATTGGGATTTTCTCGCTATCTTGCAACGATTAAATATTAAAGCCTCCGGCTCGTAGATCCTACCCTCCGGCCTGGAAGCCCTACGGGCTGGAAGCGGGCTCGGAGAAGAATTCTTTCGATTTAAAAAACGTCTGAGCGAAGCGACATCCACAAATATTCAATTTGCAATCTTCAATCTTCAATTCCGGTTCGTCCGGGTGAGCTATTTTCAAATCATAACAGGCTTCCTAACCCTGGTGGAAGCAATCTCCGTAAATAATTTTTTTGCGGGTACCGTCCGCTAATTCCAACACCAGCGCACCGTCTTGTTCCACATCGACCGCCAGGCCTTCGGATACCTCCTGGTGGGTAACGATTTTGACTTGTCGGTTCAATGTAACAGTATACTTTTTCCATTCTGAAATGACATTTTCAAATTCTTCTTTTTGTAGGCACTTTTGAAATTCATCCAGAAATCGGGCCAACAGCATTTTCTTTGAAATTTCCCGGCCGGTGATCTTCTTCAATGATGATGCCCCTGGTTCAACTTCTGATGGGTCGTTGTTGACGTTAATGCCCATACCGATGCTGATGAAAAGAACCCGATCTGTTTCGGCCTCAAGCTCGGAGAGCATCCCCGATATTTTGCGACCATCAACCAAAATGTCATTGGGCCATTTGACGGCGGCATCAATTTGAAACGTTTCGCGCAATACGCGCGCAAGCGTCAACGAGGCTAGAAAATTCACCCTGGAGCTCAACCCCACCGGAATGTCCGGGCGCAGCACGATGGTAAAGTAAAGACCGCCGTCATCCGATAACCACTGCCGCTTCAATCTCCCCCGGCCTTTGATCTGCCGACCGGCGACGACCACTGTAAAATCAGAGCAGTTTTTTCTTGCCAGCTCTTTGGCGGTATCCATAGTTGAAGACACTTCCGGATAGTACAAAATGTTGAAATCGCGATCGTCAAATTCCCAGGGAAAAGGGATATCGGGCGAGTCGATCAGCCGGTATCCATTGGGGGTTGACATAATATGATAGCCGAGTTCCTGCAATTTGTGGATGTGCTTCCAGACAGATACCCTCGAAATTCCCAGGACTGTACTGAGTTGCTCCCCGGAAATAATTTCCTTTTGCGACCTGAGTTCTTTAAGCAATTGCCCTTTTTTAGATGGATTGTTATTCATTGGTTAACCCTAAAAGGCGTTATAGTTAACGAAACAATTCATAAATGTCAACCGTAATTTTTTTATGGCCAAGGCATGCCTGTCAGAAGCCGGAATGGGCTAAATCCTTGAGTACAGATAATTTAATATCAAATCATCCTTTCTATGATTGTCCTTGTCCTCCTAACCACCGATAGTATTAATAATGATTAGTTAGCGCAGGCAAAGCGCTGAGCTATGTTCGAATTGACCTAAGATTTCAACCCCAAAGTAAAAAATCAATATTGACAATAACGCCAGCTTTCGTTGTCCGGATGATCATCGTTTCCGTTTAATGCAAGCCTCAATATGTTGGGCTGCCTTGTCCCGTCGTAGCTCGTTGAGCGAAGTCGGACCTGTCGTGGCGTGGCTTCAGCGAAGACGGAAGCTGAAGCCGATAAATAATTAGCCATTTTCACTTGATTCTCCCTGAAAAAGCAATATCTTATCTTCAATGAAAAAACCAATCTACATTTTTGTTACTATACTGGCATCCGTCTTTATGGCAGAATTTTTGATCATGATAGTTCTGTCTCTATTGCCGCCACTGACCCTATATAAAAAAGCATTTCTCGACGCATTCTTGTTGTCCGTTGTTGCTTACCCCATCCTTTTTCTGCTTGTTGTTCGACCGTTAAAGCGACATATCGCGGAGCGCTATCGAGCCGAGACACGTTTCGAGCAAATAGCAGAGAATGCGCAAGAGTGGATTTGGGAGGTGGACGCCAAAGGATTATACCTGTATGCAAGTCCGGTTGTGGAGCGGATACTTGGCTACACACCCGCAGAAATTGTCGGCAAGAAACATTTCTATGACCTGTTTCATCCCAACAAGCGGGAAGAATTCAAAGAAGCGGCATTCAAAGTGTTCGCCCAAAAACACCCTTTTCGCGGGTTCACCAATCGGAATGTGCACAAGGAAGGGCATGATGTTTGGCTCTCGACCAGCGGTGTTCCTGTGAGCGATGACAAGGGCAACCTCTTAGGGTACCGTGGTGCAGATACTGACATCACCGAGCGCCGGGAGAAAGAAGAGACCATTAGGATATCCGAGCAAAAGTACCGAAAACTGTTTGAAGAGGCGCTCGATGGGATCGCCTTGGCGGACGCGACAACAGGCGAACTCATTGATTGTAACGAGGCGCTTTCGCGACTTGTTGGGAGAAAAAAGTCGGAACTTATTGGGAAATCGCAAACGATCCTTCATCCACCACGCCGAACACGAAGTAAGTTTTCTGAAACGTTTGAGCAGCACCTTGGTAACCAGGAGGGGCAAGTGGTAGAAACACAGGTCATTACCAAGGCAGGTGACATGAAGGAGGTTGCCATCAAGGCCAACCTTTTCGAACTGCGCAGCAGAAAGGTCTTGCAGGGCATATTTCGAGACATCACCGAGCGCAAGCGGGCGGAGGAGGAGCGAAGCCGCCTGGTCACTGCGGTGGAGCAGGCCGGAGAGATGATCATCGTCACGGACACCGATGGCATCGTCCAGTTCGTGAACCCAGCCTTCGAAGCGGTGACCGGCTACAGCCGTGAGGAAGCCATTGACCGTCATATCGAAGCGCTGGTCAAGGGTGGTGAGTATGATGAGATGCTTCATCGGCATCTGTCTGAAACCCTGGGGAGGGGCGAAATCTGGCGCGGGCGTTTTACGGGCCGGAAGAAGGACGGGTCTCTGTACCTGGCCGACAGCACGATCTCGCCCGTGCGCGACGCGGCCGGCGACATCGTCAGCTACGTGAGGGTCGAGCGTGACCTCACGGATCAGCTGGCGCTGGAAGCCAAGGTTCAGCAGGCCCAGAAGCTGGAAAGCCTGGGTTTGCTGGCCGGGGGGATCGCCCACGACTTCAACAATCTGATGATGGGGATCCTTGGCAACGCAGATCTCGCGCTGATGGACCTGCCACCGGAGGCGTCTGGAAGATACTACATCAAAGAAATTGAGACCGCGGCGGAGCGGGTAGCTAAGCTCACAAACCAGATGCTCGCCTACTCCGGCAAGGGGCGATTCGTGGTCGAGCCGATCGATCTCAACCTGCTGCTGGAGGAGATGAAGCAACTGCAGCAGACGGTGATTTCGAAGAAAGCCACCCTGCAGTTTCATTTGGCTCAGAACCTGCCGGCGCTCGAAGCCGACGCCGGCCAGGTCCGTCAGGTGGTGATGAACCTGATCACGAATGCCTCGGAGGCGATCGGGGATAGCAACGGCGCCATCGGCGTGACGACCGGTGTGGTGGAAGCGGACCGGACATCTCTCTCGGGAAGCTACCTCAACGAAGACGTCCCGCAGGGGCGCTATGTCTACCTAGAGGTCTCGGACACCGGCTCGGGGATGGATGCAAAAACCCAGGAGAAGATCTTCGATCCCTTCTTCACCACCAAGTTCACAGGACGGGGATTGGGACTGGCCGCGGTTTTGGGCATCGTGCGAGGGCATAGGGGGGTGATTCAGGTCTCCAGCGATCCGGGACGGGGCAGCACCTTCAAGATCCTCTTTCCGTGCGTCGGGGACCTGGCCGTTGTGCGGGAGGAGCAAGCCATCATGGTGGAAAGTGCCGGGCCGGGGGCCACGATCCTCGTCGTCGACGACGATGAGGCCGTGCGGGACGTGCTGAAACTGATGCTGGAAGCAGCCGGCTACAGGGTGCTGACCGCCGCGGACGGGCGGGAGGGTGTCAGCGTTTTCCGGCAGCACTGTGAAGAAATTTCCCTTGTGCTCCTGGACATGACCATGCCGCACATGGACGGTAAGGAGGCCTTTCGTGAGATGCGCTTGATCCGGTCGGACGTGTGGGTGATCCTGTCGAGCGGCTACAACGAGCTGGACGCGACGAGACAGTTCGCCGACAATGGACTGACCGGTTTCATCCAAAAGCCGTACCGATCCTCCACATTGCTCACAAAGATTCAGGAAGGCCCCAGGCAGGCATGACGTCGTCCCGCGCAAAGACTTTCCCATCTGGCCTCGGCATCGCTGACTTCACCCGCCTTGACCGCGCTCAGTGTGTCCACTTGACAGAGGACTCACCATCCGGTGCATAACCTGAAAGGATTAGCCGGTAACCTGGCGGCTGCGGATCTTCAGACTGCCGCAGTGGAAATAGAAAAACTCATCAAGGGTGACCAACTCGTCAAAAAGATCCTCAAGGCCACCATAGAAGGTGGATCGAGCACCAACCGGCTCCTCGTGCGAATGTGGTACATCCGCCTTTGGAGAAGTCCGCCGCCTAAAACCTTTATCATCTATGATGAGCTCCCTTCGCCCGGCGCGGATGATCCGATTGAAACCTGCCTTTAAAATATTACAACCGTCGACATATCTGCCGCAGGCGGCCTTAATCCGGCCTGAAATTCCAATACCGGCCTAAAAAGATTGATCTTGACAACCAGATCCGCTTTGGTTATCGAATGAGTATTGATTGAAACCTACAGTTTTTTATAGTCTTGACACTGTCCCGTCTTTCATTCAAACTGTATCGGAAATGCAGGTTCCTATTGTAACAAGGTTTAAAATTCCGCTCCAAACTGGTTGCCATATTCTGTGATCAACCCACATCAAGGGATCCCGCTGCCTCTATGATACTGATTTCTTCAACCCGACATCCCTTTCTGTGCCTGGCTATCATGATGTTGTGCCTATTGGAGTTTCCTATGAGCAAAAACTCGCATGCGGTTACCCTGGATAAACTAAAGGCGGGTCTGCCCAAACAAGTCCTGGTCTGGTCGGCCGCAACGGATGATCGGATTTACAATTCCGAAACCATATTCGGTTATATTAACGGCGGAGCCGAGGTTTACAGGGCTTATAACATGCGCCGTTGTCTTTCCAGGCGCTATACATCTGCCGATGGACCGGCGATCGTATTGGACATATTTGACATGGGATCATCCGGGGACGCCTACGGCGTTTTCACCCACGACCCGGAAGGAGAGGTGGTAAAGCTGGGGCAAGATGGCCGATTGCGGCCGGGTTGGCTAAATTTTTGGAAAGACCGTTTTTTTGTGTCCATTTATACGGAGGAGGAAACCGCTGTCACGTCGCTGGGAAAAATGATCGATTCTCTTATTTCAAGGCAAGGCGCCAGACCGGTAATTCTCAAGCTGCTTCCACTGCAGGGCCTGAAGCCCGAAAGCGTTCGCTATCTGCACCACCCAATTATTTTAAATTATCACTATTATATTTCAGATGTAAATTTGTTGCATCTATCTCCAAAGACCGATGCGGTTCTGGCAAGTTACCTGCGCCATGCAGAACAGGCCCTGATTCTGCTGGTATCCTATCCTGAACCGGATGCGGCTACCAAAGCCTACAACAGCTTTTTGAAAAATTACCTATCGGATGCGGACAAAGATGGTATGGCAAAGCTGGAAAACAACAAGTGGTGTGCCGCCAAGGTTAAAGATCGACTGCTGGCGATTGTTTTGGAAGCCGATAGCCGGCAGTTGGCAGATAAACTTTTAAAAGCCGTTGAGCAGAAATATGATTGAATTTCTGATCGGCAATCAGTTCTATTGTCACCTTGTCATAGAAAAAAATTTTATTCGAATTTAAAAAGGTGGTAATTTTAACTGAGAAAATGAGCTAAAATTGTGGTATTCTGCCCGTCGAGAGCCTCTGGGTCGAACGATCGATTTTATAAAAAAGAGATAGAGCGTAGCGTTTCCTTAATTTTAGTCATTTTAGTCATTTTAGGTCACTTTAGGCATTCGTTTATTTAGCTATATCAGTCTGTTATAACAAGGGGCGGAAGCAAAATTAAATAAGACAAAGTAGAATTAGCAAATCCACTATTAGACGAATCAACCAAAAAGTCACTGGAGATTGATCCCATGAAAGAATCAAAGCGAGTCATCACCCGCAGAGATTTCATTCGCACCAGCTCCTACATGGCCATGGGAAGCCTCATCACCCTGCCGTTGGTCGGCCGTGCCGCCGCTACTAAAACCGATAAAAGCCGGGTGGTGCTGATCCGCGACAAGAATGTCGTCGATGGAACCGGGGCTTTGCAGCCGGGAAATCTGGCCAATATGATGGATCAGGCCATGATAACGCTTTTCAATACCGCTAGTGCCGCTGCGGCCTGGCAGCAGTTGTTTGGCCCGCCGGATGTCGTTGGGATTAAAAGCAACGTCTGGGCCCGGTTGCCGACCCCCCGAGACCTGGAGAACATCCTTCAGGATCGCCTGGTGGCTGCCGGTGTCAAATCGCAGAACATATCCGTCACGGATCGCGGCGTGCGCCAAAACCCAATTTTCAAAAATTCTACGGCCCTGATTAATGTGCGGCCCATGCGAACCCACCACTGGTCGGGTTTGGGTACATTGCTTAAAAATTACATCATGTTTGCTTCTCAGCCCTGGATGTACCACGGAAACGCCTGTGAAACCCTGGGAGCGATTTGGCAAAAATCTTCTGTGAAAGACAAAACCCGGCTCAACATACTGGTAATGATTACCCCGCTTTTTCACGGTGTGGGTCCGCACCATTACAGCAAAAGCTACATCTGGCCTTACTGCGGCCTGGTCGTCAGTACCGATCCTGTGGCTGCGGATGCCACCGGCGCTGGCATTATCCAGGCCAAGCGCAATGAATATTTCGGCAAAGAGCGGCCCATCAGTCCTCGGCCTCTGCATATCGAAGCAGCCGATACCAGATATGGACTCGGCAACAGCCACCCGGCAAAGATCGATTTAATCAAGCTGGGGTGGGACGAGGGGGTGCTTATTTAGGTCTGAGATAGTTTGCCGAAGTCCAGCAACCTGATTCGGCTGGATTCTAGCGGTATGGAATTCGGATTTCGGAATGTGGAATTCGGAGATTTAAATCTGAAGGTAAGCGGCAATCGCATCTTTCGCGGCAACAATTATGTGTTAACTAATTCTACTTTGCTAAATTTGTTTTTACTTCAGCCTCTTGCTATAACAAGCTGATATTGCAAAATAAACAAATGACTAAAGTGACCTAAAGTGCCTAAAATTATGGAAACGCTACGCTCTATCTGTTTTTATAAAATTAACAGAATACCATAATTTTAGCTCATTCTTGTCCGCCGTTACTTTGGAGGATTAGTTCATTTTAAATTTTAGCTCATTTCTTTAAAAAAAATTACAATCTACTGAAATTATAATATAATATTAGAGGTCAAATTATGAATATAGAAAAGCCTGTTACCAGACGGGAATCGATTAAGCAGCTGTTGCGAGTATCCGGTTGTCTGACCTTGGCAGGTACGGCGGCCTTAACTTCTAATTTAGCCGGCTCCGGCTGGTCGGCAACCGCTAATAACCAATTTATGGTTGAGGGGGTCGGTGTAACTCCGAACTATGACATAAAAGAGCTGACGAGAAAAACCTTTGAGGCCGCCGGCGGAATTTCAAAATTTATTTCAAAAGGAGATGTGGTAGTAATTAAGCCTAATATCTCCTGGGCGCGACGCCCTGAGATGGCGGCCTCCACCAATCCTTACGTGATGGAGGCCGTTGTCGAGCTGTGTCAGGAAGCCGGTGCCCAAAAAGTGCGCATAGCTGATAATACCATTCACGATGCCCGTCGCTGTTTCGCTTTAACAGGCGCCGGCATGGTGGCCAAGAATACCGGTGCCGACTTGATCTATCCCCGCACGTCTTTAATGCGCCGCATGAAGTTGCAAGGCAATCGATTGGACATCTGGCCGGTTTTTGTCCCACTGGTGGAGGCCGATAAGGTCATCAACCTGCCGGTGGCCAAGCACCACTCTCTGAGTGCCCTCACCCTGGGCATGAAGAACTGGATCGGTGCAGTCGGTGGCCGACGAAACAAGCTTCATCAGGATATTCACATGACGATTGTGGATCTGGCACAATTTTTTAATCCGACCTTAACCCTGATTGACGGCCTCAGCGATGATCCCGTGGCGGCGGATGCCGGGGCCGCCCGCTGGTTCGGTCGCAAACCGCAACAAATCGGGTTTATCAAGCTTGGGCAAAAATGGGGGCTGGGAACCCATGATTTTCAGAAGTTGGCTCGCAAAAAGGTGACCGTGTGAAGGTGCGACAGCTTGTTTGGTTGCGAAGGATAATTCAAATACTGTTTTTGTGCTTTTTTCTCTATCTTTTAATTGTCAGCCGCCTCTCCCAGGATATCTATCTAAATTATTCGCTGGCGCTTTCAATGGATCAGGATCTGAGGATAGACCAGCCGGCGACCTTTTTTTTCCAACTCGATCCGCTGGTAGGTATATCTTCTCTGTTGTCCAGTCAAACCCTGATCAAAGGATTTTTGTGGGGTGCCGCAATTGTGGTCCTCTCCATGCTGCTCGGCAGGGTTTTCTGCGGTTTCCTATGTCCTCTGGGCACCATTCACCATGCGGTCGGTTCGACGAAGCCGGTCCTAAAAGGCTCCCGCCTGGTGCAGGCCAATCAAAAGACCCCCAGCCAGCGCTTAAAGTACTTTTTTCTCATTTTCATGCTGGTCGGTTCTTTGCTGGGACTGAACATGGCCGGCTTGCTGGATCCCATGGCCTTGCTTTTTCGTTCCATTGCCCTGGCGGTGCTGCCGGGTTGCGGGGCGGCACTGCGCGCTATGTTTGATGCACTGGCCACCAGCGACATTAAAATGCTGAGTATGCTCAGCTATGCCGGGGAAGTTCTGGTATCCCCGGTTTTCGGTTACACTCACCAGGCCTATCACACCGGCTGGTTCATTGGACTTATTTTATTGGTAATATTGTTTCTCAACCGAATTCGTCCGCGCTTCTGGTGTCGAATATTGTGTCCTTTAGGAGCTCTGCTCGGCATATTTGCCCGTTTCAGTGTCCTGAAGCTGGAAAAATACCCTGAGAAATGCACCATGTGCAATTTGTGTGCGAAGCATTGTCAGGGGGCGGCATCTCCGAGACCCGATGAAGGTTGGCAGACCGCCGAATGCTTGATGTGCTTTAACTGTCACAATGTCTGTCCGGAAGACGCGCTGGCATTTAAATTCAATTGGACCTTTAAGCTCAACAGGCAACCGGATATCGGCAAACGGGCGCTTCTCGGTGGGCTATTGGCGGGTGTATCCATCCCGTTTATGGGAAGGTTGGACGGTCAGATAGATAAAATTTCCGATCCAAAGCTAATCAGACCACCCGGATCATTAGCGGAAGAAAGCTTTTTAGAACTACGCCCCATCTCATCATGACCCAGGGCTATTGTGAGTACACCTGTACGCTTTGCGGCAGTGTATGTCCGACAGGGGCTATTCTCGATATTACGGTCAAAGAAAAAATCAATCAACCCATCAAAATCGGGTCGGCCTACATCGCCCGGGGGCGCTGTCTGCCCTGGTCCGGAAATGCGCCCTGCATCGTCTGCCAGGAGGTTTGCCCGACCTCACCCAAGGCGATCTATGTCAAAAAGGATATTGTGACTGCTGCGGCCGGAAAAAAGCTGGAAGTTCAATTGCCGTACGTAGATTTAGAAAAATGTATTGGCTGCGGTATCTGTGAAAACAAATGTCCTGTGCGTGGTCTGCCAGCCATAAGAACCATTGCCGCCGGCGAATCCAGATCCCTGAGAAACCAAATCTTGCTTTAGTAAAGATTCGGGTCCAGAGGGCCCGGCTTTGGTCCACCCCGGCTTCCGGCTCGTAGAGCCTAAGAGCCTACAGCTCGGAGAGAGGGGTGATATGGGTGATTACGTTTTCCAGCAGTGTTCAGGTGTCGGGTGTCAGGTGTCAGCAACCGAATTCGACCCGCTATCTCGGTGTCGCTCATTAAATGGACTTTCTTCCACCGGTGTGGATCTTCAGTTGCAACCAAATCAGTGTTCAGGATTCAGGATTCGATTTTTACTGACACCTGAAACCTGA
>CALZJV010000120.1 GCA_945787595.1 uncultured Desulfobacterales bacterium
ATTGTGATAATGCATCGCTTCATTTTCTGACAAATATTTTCATTGCTGGACGAGTTGATAATTTGAAACGAATTGAGGTACTTGATTGGAAAAAGATTTTGATAATGAGGTGTTCAAGATTAATATACAGATATCTTGATGAAGATATGGATCTTAGATCAGGGCATTACTTTCGGAATAAAAATTGGAACACCGAACAAAAAATGGAGCAGATGCCTAACACTGAGGCGTTTTACAAGCTTTGTCTTTTAACATATTATTAACATTTAATCTGAGTAGTGTTTATAACCGGCACTGCTCATTTTAGAATACTAAGGAGATAATAGTGAAGACGATTCTGCCAATCATTATTGGTATTATGCTCGCTACAACTTCGCTAGCAGATGAGCCTCTTAGTGAGCGCCTATTTTCAAACGACTTCTGGACAAGAGTAAAAGCTATCAAGGAAGTGGCAGAGCTGTCCGACGAAGGAAGGAGAAAGTATTTCTCTACACTTCTAGAATTTCTCAACGATAAAGATCAAACGATAAGAACAGTGGCTGCTACAACAATTGCTAAAATTGCTATTGAACCTGAGAAAGCAATACCTGCCTTACTCGAAAATTTTAAATATCCACATGGTGAAGAAGGGTATGTATACGTGGATGCTGTTGCAACATACGGGAAGACCGCTATTCCCTATCTATCTGAGGCATTGGACAGCCCAGAGTGGCTAATCAGAACAAGAGCCTGCGATACGCTTATACAAATAGGGAGAAAGATCGATAAAACTTTTCATTGCAAGCAAGGATAGTAATCTAACAATACCACTGGAGCAGACGGCGTGTAGATAGCGGTTTTACGTATAGGCCGTGCAAGATTTGTATTTATTTAGGCCGCTGCTCACTGGCGGTCGTTATTTGCCTTTAAAAAATAATACTATGAAACATAGTTTAATAGTAATCACAATTTTTTTCACATTCTTTTCAATGTGTTGGGCGGAACCCGATTTCATTTTCGGGCTATCGCACATTAAGGGAATGAAATGATCACTTACTTCGGGCTTTTTTTATCACTATGGGGGCATGCAGGTCGCTTCCAACGTTCTTATCAATATTTATCATTGCGAAATACAGTCTCAAACCGGTCAAACAGGAGGAATTGTCATGGCAAAGAAACTATTGGAAAAGGGTATCGAGAAGCGCACCGCCGTTTTGGGCGCTGAACGTGTACAATCCGCGCTACATGAAGCGGACGATTTCAACAAACCCTTTCAGGATGCGATGACCGAATGGTGCTGGGGTTTCGGTTGGGGCGACGATACGTTCGATCTGAAAACGCGTTCCATGCTGAATTTGGTGATGATCGCGGCCCTCAACCGAATGGATGAATGGGAGCTGCATCTGCGCGGCTCACAACGGACCGGCGTTACCAAAGAGGAAATTCGCTCGCTGATTCACGTCGTCGGAATCTATTGCGGCGTGCCGGCGGCAGTATCCTGCTTCCGCATTGCCAACAGGGTATTCAAAGGACTCGAAAGCGAATAACCGAGACTGAGGGTGACAAAAGGATAACGGGGTCCGATCTTAAATATTACGACCCTCTAACGTTCTTGTAAAAGGGTCAAATCTTCGTTTGACTTTTCTGAAATAGAACGTAAGTCAAACGAAGAATTGACCCTTTGATAGTATCATTGAATAATTTATAACCATGCTCTTTCAGCGGACCGTAAAAAAGCGCTCCCGCTGAAGAGCGTCGTTGGCCCAATTTGCACCTTGACAATATGCCCTCTATGATGTACAGTTCGATGCACACTTATGGAGGTTCGCAATGAAAACAATTACATTCACTGATTTCCGTAAAAAAGCTTCCGGATACATAACCGAAGTTGAACATGGTGAAACGCTTGTCCTTCTCCGTCGTGGGAAACCGGTAGCTGAAATAGTTCCATTTTCAGATAGGGCCCATAGTCTTCCCGCTTGGAAACAACCCGCAACTCGATTACGCACAAGAGGAAGTGACTTATCATCGGCTATTTTGGAAGAGCGTGAGACGGCATTATGAAACTGGCAATTGATTCATCATCTTTTGCCAAAAGGTATGTGCAAGAGGTTGGTAGCGACAGGCTGGATCGTCTCTTGGAGAGCGCTTCGGAGTTGGCTTTCTGCGTCATTTTAGTACCTGAGATTGTTTCTGGTCTTAACCGCCGTCTGAGAGAACAGGTCTTGACCATCGCGGACTATCGGGCTGTTAAGAAACAATTGTTGGACGATGTTCGCGACGCAACTGTTTTACAGATCACACCTTCCGTCGTCTCGCGTTCTGTAAAGCTATTAGAGAGCAATGCTTTACGTGCACTGGACGCTCTCCATGTCGCGTGTGCACTTGAATGGCAGGCTGATCTCTTTGTAACCTCAGACAAAAAGCAGTTTAAAGCCGCCATAAATACAGAGCTTCATTCTGAATTCGTAGGCCAACCAATCAGTTGAGCTGACGACGTGAAGATGGCGGGTTTTCGTTCAATGCAGCGAGAGATCGACACCTATTCGGGCCGCAGCTCACTTGGTTAGGCATCTACAATTAAAAGGCTAAATAATGAATGAAGACCTGAAGCATTTAAAATTATTATCTGTGTTCCATTATATTGTCGGAGGATTATCTGCACTTTTTTCATGTATGTTTATTGTGCATCTAATAATGGGCCTAATTTTACTAATATCTCCAGATACGATGACAAGTGATAGTGGTTCTCCACCTCCGGCATTCGTCGGTTATTTGTTTACATTTATTGGTGGTTTATTTTTTCTGCTTGGTATAGCCTTCTCCGTCTGCATTATTTACTCAGGCACTCTATTAAAGAATCGTAAAAAGCATTTGTTTAGTTTCGTAATGGCCTGCATAGAATGCATATTTATGCCATTTGGGACCGTTTTGGGTATATTCACAATAGTTGTTCTTTTGAAGGATTCCGTTAAGCAACTATATGGAATAGAAATCTCAAAATAGCTTTATCAAACGTGGGGCTGCCCAACCAAACGCTGTAGTTGGACCGGGAAAAGCCGGGGCAGTCTACAGATCCTATGCTGGCAATAGTTTTCAACCTTTTTCACTGCCTTGGGGCCATGTTTCCCGGCCACTAAGCTAATCGTTGAAATAATGAATTAAACACATCGGAAATATGCCATCAAAGGATTGCTCGGTGGTGTTTTGATTTTATTGATGGTGGCGATTTGCATGATTTTATTTATAGCTTATCAGTTCGATGGCCAGTGCGGTGGATGGATGTCTTTCATAAGTGGCCCCCGTAATTGTTCATTAATCGAATTCTTAGCAACTGATGTTTTATTTATTATCCAGTTTTCTATAGTAGTCAGTTTGCCCTTGATTTTGATTTTTCTCTTCTTGGCTACATTGATTGGCTATGGGCTTGGTCGTCTAAAGGCCAAAAATAAACAATCTATCAAAGCAAATGAAGCTGACGTGAAGAAGTCGGGCGGATTACCGTAAAGGCCGGGCAGGTTTTCCGAACGCTTTAGGCACGCAGCTTATTTACGGACGTTATGCGGTTGCATAAGAGCTATTTCAAATGATAGCATCACATCCTGAATGTATGAAATGACTCCTACTGTGTTGCACGGTGACTAATTTAACAACTTCGCACAATTTTTCCGGCCATCAACAGTCAATAGAAAGGATAGGATATGTTACCTGAAAAACAATTGAAGGCTTATAATGATTTTTATGATTCGGCTCGCTATAATGAAATCTTAGAACCCAAAACAACGCTTATGATTCACCTCGCGTCGGCTATGGCTGTTGGTTGCTATCCTTGAATGGAGCATTACTTTGGCGTCGCCAAAGAACAAGGCATTACCAACGACGAAATCGGTGCGGTCCAATCAATCGTAATGGCTGTTTCTGGTGGTAGGATTCGGGCCCAATTCCGTGAATCTCGTATTAGAAGTAAAAAACGGTCAAAGAAAGACCGTTAAATAGGGATTCCTTTTGATGCTATCGCATCAAGCCGGTGCAGTTGACAGCCAGGGCCGGGGCGCTTTTGAAATTCATTCTTTGGTTCGAATTTTAGCGGTTTAAATAATGTTGGTGGAAACCCTGGCTGCCACTGACCGCCGTCGTTCGCTACCAATTCCGATATTGACATAAAGACGTTTTGGCGCTATAGTGTCATAGCTACAATAGGAGGTGATATTATGGCAACTCAAACAAAACGCGCTACAATTTACTTTGATCCTAACCTTCACAAAGCTTTACGGCTTAAGGCTGTTGAAACTTCCCGGTCCGTATCAGAACTTGTAAACCAGGCCGTCCGAGAGGCCCTTTCAGAGGATGCTGAAGATTTATTAGCATTTGAGGATAGGGCTGATGAAGCGCTGATCAGCTATGAGAAAATGGTCAAGAGGCTAAAGAAAGATGGCCGAATATAAGATTTTGTTCAAAAAATCTGTTCAGAAGGATTTTAACGCTATCCCTAAAAGGAATCTGAAAAAAATCCTTGATCGCATTGAACTACTTGCGGTAGATCCTCGTCCACCAGGATGCGAAAAATTGACGGATCAACAGAGGTATCGGCTTCGGCAGGGACGATATCGCATTTTATATTCTATACAAGACGATGAACTGACAGTCTGGGTTGTAAAAGTTGGCCACCGGAAGGATATTTATCGCTGACGCGAACAAACCAGTGGAGCAGACGGCGTGTCGATAGCGTGTTATCGTATGGGCCGTGCAAGAATAGTATGAATTTTTAGGCCGCTGCTCACTGGCGGCGTTGAGTGGCAAATGCGACAACGAATTTACAAATGGATTTTCGGCGTAATCGCTTTTTTTTGTTTTATTGCCCTTGGATGCACGGCACCAGCCAGATACCGCGAAATTCCTATCGGAACAACATCTGAAGAGGTCTTGACGATTTTAGGCAAACCCGATTCGAAAAAACGCGCTAAGAAGCAGGCCCCGAGCGTTGAATACTTTGGTCCAAAACCTTCTGACACATACCTTGATTTGCCCGAAGGCGCGCCGATAGAGATTTGGTCATATCGTTACTTCAGAGAAACGTGGACATACATATTCAGTCTTGATGAACAAACGACCCGGCTTGTTGATACCGGCTATTACCATCCGGATGTCGTGTATTAACGAGTGTCACCTAACCTTTAAGGATTGACACGACCGCAAGGTCGTATTCAATCCCTTGAACCAAGGGATGGGCCTGACAGGAAAAGCTAGGCGGTTTTCGTAAAAACCCATGCTAGCTTGCAAAGCATTTAGCCTGCAGGTCATCCCCAACCGTTATGTGAATAGACAATGTGTATTGCAGAAAAGATTTTAAGGTATAAATGGGATATTCTATAGAATTATATTTTGAATCCAAGTTTGAACAAAACATTCGCTCATTGTGGGATGAGCTTGCAGAAGCTGGCGTGCCGTCGATATTACATAGAATTGACAGCAGACCCCATATAAGCTTGGCAGTTCTGGCAAACATTCACGAAGATCGGATTTCTGAATTGTTTGATAATTTTATCAAACAATACTCTGCTTTCTTCATCGAATTTCCAGTAATTGCATTGATTCCAGGAAAACAGCAGACGGTATTTTTAGCACCGGCTACGAATATAATACTTCTTCAGATGCAACGAACCTTATGCAACCTTTTACGAAAAAGCGGAAATCCACCGCTTGAGCGCTATGAACCGAAAAATTGGCTCTTACATTGTTCTATATCAAAGGAACTTTCCTCTTCGGATGCCTTAACCACAATTGAGATCTGTCAAAATAGCCCTGTAACTGAGATGACAATGGTAATCGAGACCGGGATTATCGAATTCAGACCAAGAAGGGAAATAAAGAAATTTGGCCTAAAAATTGATGAGATGAAATCCGTCACATAACATTTGCTTCTATAGCGCTATCTAGTACGAACGTATTCATTGTTTGGTCTCTTGTTCGGCTTTCGTTATGACAATGCGCCCAACGGCTTTCAGGCGGACTCGGTTCCCTCGCCGCTGAAGCCGAGCGATCCCACAAAGGAAGATGATGAATCGATCTGAACTGGCGGAGAAGATTCTTAGTCTATCGCACATCACGGGAAGGTTTAAACTCCGCTCCGGTCAAATCAGCAATGAGTATTTCGACAAGTATCTATTTGAAGCAGATCCAGAAGTCCTCAAGGCCATTGCCGAGCACATGGTCCGCCTGATACCTGAAGGCATCGAGGCTCTTGCCGGCCTCGAAATGGGCGGTATTCCCGTCGTGACAATGCTATCCCAGTTAAGCGGAATACCTGCTGTATTCGTGAGGAAGAAGGCCAAAGAGTATGGCACACGCAAGCTAGCGGAAGGCGGAAATATTTCGGGGAAAAGACTGCTCATAATTGAAGACGTAGTGACATCAGGCGGCCAGATACTTCGTTCAGCCATCGACCTGCGGGAGTGCAAGGCCATGGTTGAACATGTTGCGTGTGTCATCGACCGTGAAGCTGGAGGTTCTGAGAATCTCGCCAAGGAAAACCTATCCCTCTGGTCATTATTTACGATGTCTGAGCTAAAAGAAAAATACAAGGGTAAACTTGGAAATTGATAGGGCCGCTGCTCTCCGGCAGGGTTAGACTGAGGAGGAATTTATGCTCAAGAAGTGCGTACAGGAGCGAATGAGCGTCGAAAGCAAACGCAATGCATTTGATTTTTCGAACTTTGGTGATCCCATTGCCATACAATCGGACTGGTCTCCTATAAAACACGGTGGAACTAACATCCGGAACCATAGATTGGCCAAGGTCAATTCCAACCGGCTAGAATTCTTTTGGGCATCATGGTCGGTGCAGTCATAGGCGCACTCGGGGGGATGATGGATCAAGGTAGTATGTTGATCTTGATGCCATCCGGACCACCGTTTTGGGCGATCGTCGGAGCGTTTGTCGGTAGTATTGTGGGCGCCTTATATGGCGCGTTCTCGGGATCATCATCTCAGGACGTTAATTCCTAAAAATCAGGGGGATTCAATGAAAGTATTCCAACTGCAAGATGAATGGTCGATTGACAATTTGACCCTGACAGAACGGCCTAAGCCAGAACCAGGTCCTGGCGAGGTATTATTGCAAATGAAGGCGGCTTCGTTAAATTACCGTGACCTCCTGGTCCCGCAAAGAGGATACGGAGCACTGACCGGAACGTTGCCGCTGATTCCTATCTCAGACGGTGTTGGAGAGGTTATCGCTATTGGTGAGGGAGTTAGACGTGTTGTCGTCGGTGACCGCGTGTGCCCGGTTATGATACAGAGCTGGATTAGCGGCCCGCCTACCATGGAGAGGCTTTCTGCGACGCTGGGAGGTCCGCTTGACGGTGTGATGGCGGAATATTTGGCGCTAAATGAACAGGGCGTTGCCAAAACTCCGGAACATCTCAGTAATGAGGAGGCTGCCACTTTGCCTTGCGCGGCATTAACTGCCTGGAGCGCTATTGTTACTGATGGGCGGGTTAATGCAGGCGATCGGGTTTTAGTGCAGGGAACTGGAGGGGTGTCGCTGTTCGCGCTGCAGTTCGCCAAATTACATGGTGCCTATGTTATCGTGACATCAAGCAGTGATGAGAAGCTGCAACGTGCCATCAATCTGGGTGCTGATGAAGGTATCAATTATCTGTCGACACCCGAATGGGGCAAGGAAGTCAAGCGTATGACCGGCGCTGAGGGGGTCGACCTCATCATTGAGGTTGGCGGCCAAAAGACGCTACCGCAGTCGCTTCGCGCCATTCGTGCAGGAGGTACGATCTGCTTGATTGGCGTCTTGTCGGGATTGAATATGGATGTGAGTTTGGGTCTGATTGTAACACGTAAAGTGCGCCTTCAAGGTATTTCGGTGGGGAACCGAGATGGGTTCGAGGCAATGATGCGGGCGATTTCACAACACTCCCTGAAACCCGTTATCGATCGAACTTTCGCTTTCGAAGAGTTACGAGAAGCGCTCGATTACTTGGCACGCAGCGGCCATTTTGGGAAGGTTTGTATCCACCATTAACTTTGGCATAGTATCGGGATACTCCTCTTTTCAGGAGTTCACCCACACGGGTTTGGCGGTTTTTCTCTCCAAGGCCGTTCCCAGCCCGCAGGGCTTACAGGCCGGAGGGTAGGCTCTACGAGCCGGAGGCCAATGCTTCCAGGAAAACATACATCTTTCTTGCATGCAGATCGATTCCGCAGTAGTATCTATATGTTGCTGGGTGTAGAATCTCATGGGACACCTCCTCTGGTTAGGGTTAATGGTTGCCGCCATTCATATTAAAGGAGTTTTCCTTGATACTCAAGAAAAGGTTCTATGCCCGGCACCTCACTTTGGTTAGGCTCTACAAACTTGAAGTCCAGGGAGGACAACGACCATGTTGAAACGGACTGAAGCAGGTGTTCTAAGTGTCGCCTATTTTGAGAATGGACCCTCAAACGGCACGCCAGCGCTGCTCCTTCACGGCTTCCCATATGATGTCCATGCCTACGACGAGGTGACCCCTCTTCTGGTCTCAGCGGGCTGTCGTGTGATCACGCCCTATCTGCGCGGATACGGTCCAACGCAGTTTTTATCCGCGGTCACTCCGCGCTCCGGTCAACAGGCGGTACTGGCTCATGATCTACTTGCGTTCATGGATGCACTCGGGATCCGGAGCGCCGTGCTTGCCGGATACGATTGGGGAGGGCGCGCTGCGTGTATCACAGCTGCCCTTTGGCCAGAGCGTGCGCGAGCGCTTGTATCGGCAGGAGGTTACAACATTCAAGACATTCCAAGATCGATCAAACCTCAGACGCCTGAAGACGAATACCGCTTCTGGTATCAATACTATTTTCACTCGGAGCGAGGACGGGCGGGCCTGGCTCAATATCGACGTGAGTTTTGCAGACTCCTGTGGCGGCTGTGGTCTCCAACTTGGGATTTCAAAAACAAAGTCTTCGACCGAACCGCTGTCTCCTTCGATAATCCAGATTTTGTCGACGTGGTAATCCACTCCTACCGGCATCGCTTTGGGCTGGTGTCTGGAGACCCCTCAGTCGAAGAAACAGAGCAACTCCTAACTACGCAGCCGAAAATCTCCGTGCCAACGATTGCGATTGATGGCGATACCGATGGGGTTGTTCCTTCAGGTGGCTCGGCACATCATCATCGTTTCTTTACGGGGACGTATGAGCGCCGGGTGATGCCTGGTGTCGGTCACAATCCACCCCAAGAAGCCCCGCGCGACTTTGCAGAAGCGGTGTTGTCGTTGGTATAGCCGTGCGGGAAACAGAAGCGGTCAAAGGCCTGCTATCTCTCGGTGCCATGGAATCAACCACGGCGGTGCGTTTGCCTCCCGTTTTTGCCCGCTATCACCAAGAATTTCCTCAAGTTAATATGGATATAACCACCGGCAGCAGCGAAGAACTTGTTCAGAAAGTGCGGCAATATGAACTCGATGGGGCCTTTGTGGGTGGTGGGGTGAAACATCCTGATATCGAACAGGAACCTATGTTTCAGGAGGAGCTCGTCATTTTAACCGCCCGGCAGGTCAGTCGTATCGACAGGGTTGAATAACCGACGCTGATTGTATTCCGCTAGGGGTGTACCTATCGGGGCATTCTTGAAAATTGGGTCAAGGAGAGCGGGATCATTCCTTGTAATATCATGGAGTTTGGTTCCCCGGAGGCCATTTTGGGTTGCGTTGCCGCCGGGAAGGGGATGACCTTGTTTCCACGATCCGTCATAGAGAAGCGTAACTATCTCGAAAACGTAAGAGTCCATAAAATTTCGCCTGAGTTGGAAAAAGTTCCGACCATGTTTATCCGGCGCAAAGACGCCGTGATGACCAAAGCTCTATGGGCGTTTCTGCGCCTTGTGCGAATAGAAAGTGGATAGAGGCACTTCATTGGCCTGAGTCTTGTGCTGGTTGGCTTCCTGGCCGCTTTATTGGGTGGTTTTGCAGGGTCGTGTTGGCCTAATATCTTTATTGTCTTATAGTGAGCTTCTTGTAATTGTCCAATAATCTGCTGTCAGAATCCCATCTTGGCTTGCAAATTTGCACTGATATGATTTGCTCACCAGTTAGGAAATCCTCTCAAATCGACTGAAAGCAAATTTTAATAGTATCCTATTTGATACTACAGCACTTTACTGTGCCTACTTGACTTATTTTCCATACTATATACTTTATTGCTAGGTGTAGAGGCCAGTTTTCATCCAACAATATCAACCCACTCAGTCGGCTTCCCCGGGCATACATCGAAAAGGAGGGAATCAAATGAAGAAAAAACTCGGCGGCATCAACGTCCTCTATCCCACCCCAACGGTTTTGGTCGGTGCAATTGTAAACGGCAAACCCAACTTTATTACCATCGCCCATATCGGTATCGTCAATCACGCAACGCCCCATCTTATTTCCCTCAGTTTGGGTAAACCCCACTACACCAACCCGGGAATCAAGGAAAACAAAGCTTTCAGTGTGAACATCCCATCCGAAAACCTGGTCGCCGAAACCGATTATGTAGGTCTGGTGAGCGGTAAGAAAACGGATAAATCCGGTCTGTTTGAAACATTCAATGGTGAGCTAGAAAACGCCCCCATGATTAAGCAATGCCCGCTCAATATGGAATGCCGGCTTTACGACACCTATGACACCCCCACCCACGAACTTTTCATCGGAGAAATTGTGGAAACCTATGCCGACGAATCCGTGCTCACCGAGGGCAAAGTAGACCTGGCCAAACTCAAACCGCTTTTGTTCGACATGAGCAGTGTCAAGTACTGGTCGGTTGGCGAAGTGGTGGCCGGCTGCTGGAGCATCGGTAAAAAGCTTAAAAGAAAAAGGAAAGAGTTATGAAATTAGAAGATCAAAAAACTGTTTCGAACTCAACTTAACGTTTATACCATATTCAATTTCGAAAGGAGTCTTCTCATGGCATACACTTATGCTATTACCGGAGCAACCGGAAACATCGGTCATAAAATCACGGAAAAATTGCTGGCAGAGGGCCACAAGGTCAGAGCCATTAACAGCGGCGACATCCTAAGCCATTACCAACGAACACCTGAAAACACCACCGAAACCTCGATTGAAGAGTTTGCTCAAGGGTTTGCTGCGGCCTACAAAGCCCAGCAATGATCGCAATTTTAAATTTTAGTTCATTTGAAATATCAAATTACTCGCCTAGATCGACATCAATTTGTCGATATGGCTCAGCGAAGCGCCTAATAGCGTCTAAAGGAGGTCTCCCCCTGAAAGCTATCCAACTCCATCAAGCAGGCTCATTGGATCAACTAAAATACAAGGAGGTTAAAACGCCTTCAGCGGGCGCGGGGCAAGTGCTCGTAAAAGTAGTATCGTCCTCCGTCAACTTCGACGCCTTCGTGTATTGGCCCATTTGTGAGAGGCCCGTCAAGCGCGTGGCGGCGGAAACAATTTAGAGGTTATTTTGCTGATTAATAGAAGGAACTTTCTTAGATTTGCGTTATATGGTGGCGCTGGCGCTGTCGCAGGGAGTTACCCGGTATTTATTGAAAGAAATATTGTGCAGGTTAATCGATACAAGATTCCCATCGCTAATCTGCCACCCTCTTTCCACGGAATCACTATTGCACACCTAACGGACTTACACTTAGGGTTTCTTGTATCAGAATCTTTTGTCGAAGGAATCGTTCATAGAACGAATAGATTACGAACTGACGTTATCGTCTGTACTGGTGACTATGTGCATGAGAGGAATACAATTGGGGAAATTGAAAAAGTATGGCCTATTTTGTCGAAACTAAAAGCAAGGTACGGAGTTTATTCGGTTTTAGGCAATCACGATCACTGGGCTGACTCCGCTAGATCTCTTTATTGGTTAGAAAGAACGCTACAAAATATCAGACACAAATGTAAGCCGATTTATAAGGGCAAAGATAGAATTCTTATTGGGGGGGCCGGCGATTACTGGGAAGACGAACTAAAGATCGATGAGGTGTTTTCATGTTCGGATGAAAATGAGTGTAGACTACTTTTGTCGCACAATCCGGATTCCGTGGATACGGAATTTAATACGCCCTTGTCACTGGTGCTAAGTGGCCACACGCACGGCGGACAAGTCGTAATTCCTTTTTTTGGCCCCCCGATGTTACCTGTGAGAAACAAGGACTATTCCAGTGGTCTTATCGCTACACATAGAACGCAATTGTTTATCAGTCGAGGAATTGGTTGGGCAATTTACCCGGTAAGATTTAATTGCTATCCGGAAATCGCTGTATTGGAACTTGTAAACCCGAGACGAATAGCATAAAAAGGCAAATCCAGTCGATCCAAAACGGCACGTGTTTATCGGACGGCTGATTTTCGATCTTCCTCCAGCTTTTTCAATTCCTTACGCATAATTTTCCCGGTGGCGGTCATGGGCAGTTCGCTAACGAATTCGATTTCCCGTGGATATTCGTGAGCAGCTAGCCGAGCTTTTACAAACGCCTTGATATCTTCTGTGACTTTCGGTCCTGGTGACACCCCCGCTTTGGGTACCACAAAGGCTTTAACAATTTCGGTGCGCAGATCATCCGGACTTCCGACAACCGCCACCATGGCCACGGCCGGGTGTTTCATCAGGCAGTCTTCAATTTCAGCCGGCCCGATGCGATAACCGGCGCTGGTGATGACATCATCCGTGCGGCCGTGGAACCAGAA
>CALZJV010000121.1 GCA_945787595.1 uncultured Desulfobacterales bacterium
ACCTTTGGAAATTCTGAAGGGATCGTTTTTAAGAATCTCTAGCGCCTCATCATCCGGTTCCAGCAAAATTTGGCCGTGCAGTGCGCAGAAGGATATGTAAAAACCTTTCTGGAAACCGCGTCTGAAGGCGTAATCATATTTGGCTTCTTTTTTCTTCAAAGATTTTATTTTTTCATTGAGAATCTTGATGGATTCCTCGGTGTAGATTGCGTTCTCTAATGCATCTTCAACAAAATCCTTTAAACGCCGGCCTTCTTTATCACAAAATTTCCGGAGCAGGTTATACAGCCTGTCGTCAATGTTAATCGCGGTAGTGTCTCCACTTTTTGAAGAATAATTTTTCATAATGAACTCCCCTAAAACAACTCAGCGGCCGTAGCTCACCGTAGTGTATTAAGATTCCGCCCGCCCCTAGTATTATAATTGCAATTTTTTTTTGCATTTTACGGCAATACTTTGATTACCATCAGGGTCATGTCATCTTCGGGTTTAACTCCCTGTCGGAAAAGATCCAGCGCCGTGAATACGGCTTGCAGAATTTTTGTTGACCTCGCCGACGCATTCTGCCGGATGATGTTTTCGAGAGCATCCTTACCGAACATCTCACCGTAACGATTCCGGGCTTCCTGAATACCGTCCGTGAGGATGATGATAATTTGACCGCATACAATATCGCGTTCCCCTTCCGTGTATTCAGCTTCCTCTAAAATTCCCAACGGTAAGCTACCCCCGCCGGAAAGATTTTCAAAGCTATCGGTCCCAGGGTCATACACAAGTGCGGGTTCATGGCCGGCGTTCAACCAGTGCATACGTTTGTTCCGACGGTCGATCTCGGCATAAAACATGGTCATGAATCTGCCCGAATCCCCCACATCCTTGGAAAGCTGGCGATTTACATCAGAGGCAATTTCTGCAATACTACCCAGCCGGGAAGAATTCTCGCGGATAATCGCACGGGCCGTAGCCATGAGCAAAGCCGAGGGAATTCCGTGATCCGAGACGTCCCCCACAACTACTTTGATTTTGCCTTCACCGTGATGATCGCCATCTAAAAAGTCATAATAATCGCCGCCGGTTTCATCGCAATACACACTTCTCCCGCTAATATCTAAATCCTTAACGGTCGGATTGTCCTTGGGCAGCAAACTCTGTTGGACTTCCATGGCCAACGAAAGGGAATGGCGCACCCGTCGATGTTCCTTATCCAATGCCGCCATCGCGCGTTCCCGTTCTTTTACGAAATACCTGAGCAGTATAAAAACAATTGTCGACACACCGCCAATATTCATTACAAATGAGATGGCAATTACAGAAGGGGGCAGAGCGGCATGTAAGTTATCCCTTCCGCCTGCAAAACCGGAAAGGACCACCAGAAGCACATATGCTAAAAACCATGGTACCGAGCGCATCGTCCCGGCGAACATCAGAGCACCAATGGGTGAAAGAATCGCCCAGAAAATTACCGCGCCGGAGACGGCAAACCCACCCAGACTCCACTGAAGAAAAAAGGGTAATAAGAGGATCAATATGAGTTGACTATAACACAGAATTCCGTAGTGTTTTGAATGCAAAAAGTAAAGGAGGGCGGCGCCGGATAATACCGAATACGCCAGGGGAATACTACCGGATAAAGGTAAACCCAAAGCCAGATAGGCACCTCCCCATAATAGGCCCAGGACCGTATAAATGCCGGCCAGAAGAAGCAATATGGCTTTACGCAGCCGCTGTTCCTCCATATCGGATGAAAGCCTGCTATCAGTGGGCAGACAATTTGCCCATGAATACAACCTGCTTATAAATTTTCCCAGGTAGCTATTAAATTTAACGGATGCGGTTGCACCCTGCCGGTCTTTCGCTTTCATTGATCCCACCTAAATGTCCATACCTCTTTGCTATACCTATGCGGGAGATTGCGCCAATTTAAAGCTTGGTTGATTGTCAGCGGTTCCTGTCCCAATCTCGGGATTGGTTCTTGACCTTCGAGTCGGATTGGAATCCACTTAGTCTAAAAGGTGATTGGACCTTTCCCAAAACTCATTTAAGCTTCCATTTCTATTCCTTCGGGAGAAACGAGCACATCCAATCCGGTCCTCTTCCAGGTTGCACGGGCCTGATCCACCGTATCCACCAAGGGTTCGCGACAATTGAAAGAAGTGTTTAGCAACAGATTGCAGCCTGTTCGGTCACGCCAGTCGGTCAGAAGTTTCAATACGAAAGGATCGTCTCCCGGGCCGACGATTTGAGGACGACTGGTGCCGTCCACATGGGTTACCGCCGGCACCTCCCGTGCATTTGTCGGAACGATGTAGGACATATACTTGCTGGGCACCCCCCAGTCTCCGAGTACCATGGGAGCAAAGGGGCGGTACCATTCGCGGTGTTTTACATGTTCATTCAGACGATCTTTGCCATCTGCAATTCGCGGATCCAGCAGAATGCTGCGATGGCCGAGCGCACGCGGCCCGGATTCCGCACGGCCGTAACACAACCCGACGCTTTTACCTTGCTCGAGAAGTTCGATTATATCAGGAATAAATTCCTCCTTGATTTCACCAGCGTCCGTTCCCAGATAGGGGCTTAAGGCCACAGGAGTGCGGGGATGATCAAGAATGTGGTGCCAGACGAATAGTGCCTGTCCAAGGCTTAATCCTCCGTCATGGGGCTGAGCTATAACCCAGGTGTCATCGAATAATCCACTCTGATGAACGGCGGTGTTGGCAATGCAGTTCATTGAGCAGCCGCCCGTCATGACCAGGTGGCGGATCGGTTTCCATGCTTTTAAGCGAGCTGCGGCCTCAAGGTAGAAATCGGTCGTCAGTTTTTGCAGAGAAGCGCAGACATCCTGGGCGAAGGTATCGGACGGATCAAGCATGAGACCGTTCCGTTGGCCAAATTTGTGGCTCGGAAACGCCATAAACGGGTGGTAAAGCATCTGTTGTCTGAGAGTATCAACGATTTCTTCCCTCACAGATCCGTAACTGGCAAGCCCCATAAGCTTGCCGGCACCTTCCAGGCGATTCAGGCCGAAATTGTATTCACCAATTGAGGCCCACACCGAGCCGATGTTAAGCTGTAACTTTTTGTGTTCGTAGCCCCAGCCGTATTCGATCTCATGTATTTTAGCGCCGCTGCCATAAGCCAGGGCACACATACGGTAGTCCCCGCCGCCGTCGGCCGTCATTATCCCCGCCTCTTCGAAGCCGGATGTAAACAGTGCCCCGGCAACATGCGCAAGGTGGTGATCGACGGCATATCCGTCGTACCAACGATCAAACAGCCTGATGCGATTCCTGCTGTAACGGCCTTCTGCACCACCGCACCAGCCGTCCAGCATGTAATCGGGATATTCGCGATAGGTTTCACCCTCAAGCTGCCACTGGAAAAGTTTTCCGTCCAGTGTGGGTCTGACCCAGGGATTGATCGCGATGATATCAATGGTTTCTGGTTGCCAGCCATATTTTTCCAGTATGCCTGATAAGTCCATCATGCCCTGATCGTGTTTTATTCGCGAAAGACGCTCTTTTTCGAGCACAACCACCGGCTCTCCATCTTCAAGCAACGTGCAGTTGGCGTCATGGCCGTAATACACTGATAATATTCTCATCTATTCTCCCATTCTTCCATCAATTCCTGAACACGTCCACCTCGCGCTATCCATGAGTGAGTGCAATATAGGAATTTGCTATTCGCATGTCAACGGGGCCTGTGAATTGAATATTGATCCGCCGGAGGCGGAAATATTTTTGGATGTCGCTCCGCTCCGTCCATTTTATTTTAGATCAGAATGATTTCCTGCAATATTTAATTGAATATAACACGCTGTCTATGTTATTTTTGAACCTCTAATGATAAAATTAAGGCTGTTAAATAGATGAAGGGTCGGGGAATTTTCAGCGTAAGCCTATGATTATAGCGGAATGGATGATCGCCATCGAAAGCGGATGCTGTCTGAGACCATTAGGGATCGTTATGGATGAACAGCTTTGCTCAGCGGCTTTTATTTAACATCCAATCCCGGCATTGCGCACAATCTTCCGTTTTCATTTGATTGCTGTTCATTCATTACGAGGCCTTAGGGTCGAGTTCATGCGGTTTCGGTGGCGATTATCCATGCAGCCGGTCGGCTTTGAGAAACTCCCCGATCCCTATTCATTCTGCAATCTTCAATATATAGGGGTTTGCCATGGCATATTCAGACGTACATCCGATCCATCGGTTCGAACCGTGGCAGGTTTGGCCGGGGTCATTTGACAACCCGCCGGTGGATGGAAACTTTCCGGTACCTACAGACACCGGCCTGGAAATTACCCAATCAACCCCGATTGCATCAATCGGGTCCTGTTTTGCCCGCGAGATCAAGCGACGGCTTATTCAAGGGGGATACAACTATGTGGCGGAAGAAACGCAGCATCCGGCGGCGATCCACGCCAGCGCCGCCTGGGAGAGGGTGTACAACACGTTTTGCCTGCGCCAGATCTTTGAATACACATTCGAGAACTGGCAACCCGACCTGCGCTGGTGGATTTCACCACAATCCCAAAATGTCCAGGACCCGTATCGCCGCAGTATCATGTACGACAATATTAAAGAAGCTGAGGCTGATTTTGTTCAGCATCGAATATACTCCCGGCGCGCACTGCAACGGGCCGCGGTACTCATCCTAACTCTTGGACTTACCGAAATCTGGCAGGATCGTGTGGACGGCTCGGTTATCAGCCTGCCGTCGGGGCCGTACGTCAACGAAGGCGGAAATATGAGCCGCTATGAGTTTAAGGTAAGCCGTTATGCAGAAAATCTTAAAAACCTGGAACGGATTCATGATATCATGGCGCAGCACAATCCTGACTGTCAGCTGTTGGTCACCATCTCACCGGTCAGCCTGTGGGCCACGTTCCGCAAGGATCTGGATGTCATCAGTGCCAGCTGTAACTCCAAATCCACCCTGCGCGCTGCTGCCGATGAATTTATGCTGCGACATGATAATGTTCATTATTTTCCGGCATTTGAAATGGCCACCATTTACCAGCCGCTCAGCGGTCGGACCTATTTTGCCGACGGTCGGGAAAACCACCATGTTAACAAAAACACGGTGAAGTTCATCATGCGTCATTTCTTTAAATTCTATTGCGGTATGAAATGAAGCATTATTGCGCAAACAACCAGTTGTCGGCACCGACCATCTTAGCGCCCACGTTGGTGAACCATACCCGAAAATTCTGATCCTCTCCCTGATGATTTAATGACAGCGTTAACGGGCCGACTTTACGGTAATCGTCCCAGGTGGCAATTCGGGTGGGTTTTTCAGACCCTCCGCGTCTATACACCCACTGCGTCAGCCTGTAATCATCATCAAGATAGATATCATAGACATCACCGGGGGTGTATCCGCCGGTAGCTGGATAAGTAACCACAACACAGCGCGCATTTCCATCGCCCATGGGGAGCTGTTGCCGGCCAATATCTTCTACTTTTGCACGCATGTCCCAGGCAACATGATAGGGAAACAGCAGCCAGTAGTTGTCATTGATAAACCAGGCATCAATTTTCTTGAGCTTATTTGATTCAGTACTGGCTATCTCACTGCGATTGTATGTGATGGCTTCCTGATAATTAATCCCTTTAAAGGTGACCTTGTTAAGGTGCGGTTGCCAAATCCAAAATCGGCTGATCTGTTTTTCACCTATTTTCACGTTAAATGTATACTGAATCTTTTCTACCTCGCCAAAATATTGGAGTCCGTAGGATTCGGCGATAAGTTGGCGGGCGGTCATCTCCCGTTCTTGATTGTAACTGGCACAGGCTGACATGCCGGTTGTGAGTAGAAATACCATAAAAATTTTAAAACCTGAGTTCATAATAGCCCCCTCCTTTAAAATTAAAGATGCCTATGAATCCAATGTTAATTCAGTTGCTTAAAAAATCAACCCCCAAATTGGTATCCTTCATTTGTCAGTTCATAGTCTTATTTTTTTAACCACGAAATACACGAAATATTAGTCAAAAAAATTAAGTCATTTCTGCACAAATGTACCGTTTCTCAGATCCTTAAGCGCCTGCTGAATTTCGTCTTGAGTGTTCATGACAAACGGGCCATGCCTGGCGATAGGCTCTTTTAAGGGATTTCCCGAAATCAGCAAGAACCGAACATCAAGTTCGGTTGCCCGGGCTTCAAAAAAACCTGCTTCACTCAATACCACAAGACGCGGGTGCGTGACCGTGTCGCCTTCCTGCTGGCCACCGTCGCCGAACACGCCCTTGCCCTCGAAAACATAGGCAAATACTGTGTGCCCCGGTTCGATAAAATAAGAAAAGGAGCCGTTGGCGGGTATTGAAACGTCCATGTAGGTCGGATCCGCAAAAATGTCGGTCACCGGGCCGCGGATACCATCCACTTCACCGGCGATCAGCCGAATCTTGGTGCCATCTTCGCGGTTTATTTCCGGAATCTGCTTAGAGGCAATATTTTGATAGCGCGGTGCAGTCATTTTAAGACTGGCCGGCAGATTCACCCACAGCTGGAACCCGACCATTTCTCGCGGACTGGTCTGAGGCATCTCCTCGTGCATGATTCCACCTCCGGAAGTCATCCACTGGACATCTCCGCCACTAATACTGCCGGAATTTCCCATGCTGTCTTTATGATGGACCACTCCCTCTATCATGTAGGTCACCGTTTCGATACCTCGGTGGGGATGCATGGGAAATCCCTTAATGTAATCATCAGGATTGCTGGAGCCAAAATGATCGAAAAGCAGAAAAGGGTCAAGATGATCCAGGGTGGCCGTCGCAATGCTGCGCTTGAGCCTCACACCGGCGCCTTCAATCACCGGTTGCGGTTTAATAATTTGTAAAACTTTTCTAGATTGGTTACTCATCATATCTCCCTATCAGAGCAAAATATTTTATTCGAATTTCAAATGGCTGCAATTTGAAATGAGAAAATGAACTAAAATTTAAAATGAGCTAAAATTGTGGTATTCTATCGATTTTATAAAAAGAGATAGAGCGTAGCGATTCCCTAATTTTAGTCATTTTAGGCAATTTAGTTCAATTTAGACATTCGTATATTCGCTTATAGCAGTCTGTTATACTAAAGGGCTGAAGCAAAGATAATTGTGACAAATTAGAATTACTTAACCTACATTTAGCCTGCCAGCTTTGCAGCAATACTTGCCACATGTTTTCCCTGAAAGCGTGCCGCTTCAAGTTCATTTTCACTGGGCATTCGAGCGCCATCCCCGCCGGCAATCGTCGTGGCGCCGTAAGGGGAGCCCCCGGTGACCTCATCGATTCGCATCTGTCCCTTGAATGCATAGGGCAGGCCTACAATAACAAATCCCTGATGGAGCAAGGTGACATGAAAGGTGAGGATCGTAGATTCCTGACCGCCGTGCTGGGTGGCGCTGCTGGCAAAGACACTTCCCACTTTGCCAATCAGAGAACCGTTGGCCCACAGCTGACCGGTGGCGTCCAGAAACTGGCGCATTTGCCCGCACATATTGCCGAAACGAGTGGGTGTGCCGAATATAATCGCATCCGCTTCTGCCAGCTCATCAACGGTGCAGACCGGAACATGAGAAAAAGTTTTTTGGGCGTCAACAGCTCCCATTTTTTCAAGCACCTCTTCGGGCAGTGTCTCCGGAACGCGCAAAATTTTGACTCCAGCCCCTGTGACCTCTTTTGCGCCCTCGGCGACGGCTTCCGCCATTTTAAAAATATGTCCATAGGTAGAATAAAAGATGATTGACACTTTCATGATAGATCCCTCCCTAGTAGTTATTATTTTTTACTTCTTTTTTTTAATCCAAGTTTTTTACATAGCTGCGCCAGCATTTTCTGCTCCCTCTCACTCAGCACGCTCATTTCACGAGCAATCACAGCGGCATGCGGTGGGAATACCTTGCTGATGAGCTCAGAGCCTTCATCGGTAAGTCGAACCAGCATGAACCGTCGATCTTCTTTTTTGCGCTCGCGTTTGGCATAACCCCGCTTTTCAAGGTTATCGATCACCATGGTAATGTTCCCGCTGCTTCTAAGGAGCTTTTGGCCGATTTCCCTTTGGTATAAAGGCCCCAAGTGGAAAAGTGCGTCAAGGACGGCAAACTGGCTGAGAGTCAATCCCGTAGAAGCAAGATGCTTGTGTATTCGGCCGGTTATCGATTCGGCCGACCGCATTAGCTTGACATAGGTGTTCAAGGCAAGAATTTCTTTTTCATTGCCCTGATGCTTTCTTCTCATATTAACCTCAATGTTAAGCAATTTAACATTAAACTAATATTGAATTTGTTTCTGTCAAGTAGGTTCATTGGGAACAAAGACACTATCTTCTCAGTTTCCAACAGCAAATCGATCTTGTCAATGATACCGAACCGGAAATGGAATGGTCGTATTGAGGTTTACCCCAGTGTTGCAAAAACAACATGGTAAGGAAAAGCTTTTAGAGGGATTCTATATCGGATATTTGATCAAATTAGAAAATGGGTAATGGCATTTTATTGAAGAAATGGATGAAGGCTTATGGCCTTGATTTCATCCATTTTAGATAGGATGCGTGGCCTTTTAATTGGGAAGACCTGCATTGGCGATCCATTTCTTTGGATCGCATCCACAGCATACCATACCGGCCATCTTGAATATAATCCAGCATTATATCGCTGAGTGCATTAGACCAAAGATACCTTTCACGGGTCGAATCGTTTCGCATACCCGCGCCAAACTCCTCGATCACTGCATCACGCAGGGCGGTGAAATTGGCATAACCCTTGGTCCATACGGTAACCGTGTATAGCTGATCCCGCCAAAAAGCATAAATAACGGATTCCAGTGCAGCATTACCGATTTTTAAAAAAACTGTTGGGCGCACATATTCGACAACTTCATCCAAATCCGAAACGGTTTGTTTTATATACAAACCATCTACACCGGACACCTTGTGCCCCCATTGCAGATCACAAAACCCATCCATTCGCAATCCGGAGCATGGCTCTGTTGGAATGGCGGTGCCGGAAGAATTTAAATCCATCTGCGCTGCACCCTCCGGTTGACCCCGGCTGACATTTTCACCGGACTTGCGGCTATTTCTTTTCAACTCGTCGCTTGTTTTATTTTTGAAAGCAATGGTTTTGATACGATCGTCTGAATCGCTTTCAATGCGCGATACTTTACTTCGAGGGATGCAGGCCTTCATACCATGGAAATTAAAGTATAATTGTTCCCCTTCCTGCCAGGTCTTTTCGACTTTTAGCTCTCTCCCGTTTTTTAGAACCACGGTGTCTGCGAGAGCAGCGGGGATAATAGAAATAATGAAAATAACCACAGTCAGTATTAATTTTTTGCCGGATTTCATTTTTTTGCCGGGTTCGTTGGTAATATTCGGTTGCTGGAGATCCAGGTAATTGCCAATTAGGTTGCTTTAGGCATTCGTTTATTCCGCTATATCAACTTGTCATAACAAGTGGCTGAAGCAAAAGGAAATATGACAAAGTAGAATTAATTGCTCACAATAATTTCCACGCGTCGATTTTTTCGACGTCCCTGGACGGTGTTGTTGGAAGTCAGAGGACGGTATTCACCAAAACCCATGGTGGATAATCTCTTTGGATCAATGGATGTTGCCCGGAGCAAATATTCGGCCACCGAACCGGCACGTGCCATGGACAATCCCAGGTTGGAGCCAAACAGCCCGCCACTTAAGGGGACGTTGTCCGTATGACCGGCAATGATGATCTCGCCTTTGGTTTGGCCCAGGACCGCTCCGATTTTTTTCAGCAACGTCCTGAATACCGGGCGCAGTTCGGCTTTGCCGGTATCAAAGGTAGTCTCTCCCATCATGCGGATGGTTACTGTATCTTCCCCTACCTCTAATTCAACCGCGTCCTTCAACTCTTTATATTCATTTTTTATTTCCTCAATAATTGGTTTGATAGACTCTTCTATTTTGGTAATAATGACCGCCTGGTCGAACTCTTTGGCGATCATTTTCTGGCCCCTTGGGGATTCAAAGACTGGTCTTTCGCGTTGAATTCCAAAGGCTTGTGCCATTGATCCCGAAACCATTTTATATTTTTTACGGTCCATTTCGGAAAAAGACAGCAGGAGAACAAAAAAGCACATCAGCAAGCTCATCAGGTCCCCGAAGGTTACTACCCACAGGGGAGCACCCTCTTCCACCACCTCTTGAGGGAGTCCTTCTTCACTCACTAGGCACTAGCCTCCTTTTTATCTTTTGGCACGACCTTCAGGCGGTCTTTCGGCGAAAGATGGATTTTAAGCGTCTCCTGGAACACCATACCGGATAAACCCCTGGCAATGCCCAGAACGGCATCGAGAATCAGATTTTTAGATATTTGTTCCTGCTGGCTTCTTAAAGCGAGTTTATCTGCCAAGGGCAAGCAAACCAGATTGGCAATCAGCGCGCCATAGAGTGTGGTCAACAGTGCTATCGCCATGGCGGGACCGATGTCCTGAGGATTTGCCATATTGGCGAGCATTTGAACGAGACCTATAAGGGTTCCAATCATCCCGAAGGCTGGCGCCGAGCCACCCATGCCTTTAAAAACATTTCGTCCGGTCGTGTGACGCTGGATAGTCAGGTTGATGTCTTTTTGTAGCAACTCCTTGATTTGTTGTTCGTCAAACCCGTCTGCTAGAAACTGAAAGGCCTTGGCCGCAAACGCGTCATCCGGTTTCTCGCTTTCCAGCGCCATCAGGCCCCTTTCTTTGGCGACTTTAGCGACAGAAACCATTTTTTCCATGATTTCTTCGGGCGGATCAATCTTAACCATAAACGCTTTCATCGCCACGCGAATGGAATTGATGACATCTACCATGGTAAATTTGATAAAACTGGTGGCAATTGTTCCCCCAACAACGATGAGCAATCCCGGAATGTTAATGAAAATTGAGAAGGTACCGCCGATTAGGATAGAGACACTAACCAGGATCGTTCCGCCGACCAGGCCTATAATAGTTGCAATATCCATCTAGTCAGTTCCTGAATATTTTTAGTGCCGAATCCGACATTTGAGTTTTATCCAATCGAGAATATTTCAGATCGTCGCAAAGGAGATCGAAATTTAAGGTTACAACCTGCTTTTGCCATGTTAAACTGATTAACAGTTAATTCGGCATGCCACGTCAAAACTTAAATGAAAATTCAGATATTGCGCCATAATCTTAGGCTTTTTTTATATTGGAAGGGTGCTGGGACCATGCAAGATATGAAGAAATATATCGAACTGATTGACCCCACCTTTGAAAGAGAGCTGACCGATATTGGCGCCAAGCCCTCCAGTAGGTCATCTACGCATTCTAATGTGAAAAGGATCTGATTTTGTTATGGAAATCAGGAATTCAGAGTTGACAGGCATTGCAGTTTTTTGTATTACCTCAATCACTGGAGAATTGGGACTATGAGAAGAATTCCACGATATAAAAGTAAAGGATAGATTATGAAAAACCTGCTGATTGCTGTTATAAGCCTGGTTTTATTCTGCCAGTCAGCTGCGGCCGATGATAAAAGCGACGTCGAGAAGTTATTAAAGGATAATCTCGACGCAGTATTTACCGTTTTGCAAAAAAAAGATCTTAACCCGCAGGCTAAAAATGAAGAGATCGTTGACATCGTTACGCCTATGTTTGATTTCGAGCTAATGGCGCGGCTGTCTTTGGGGAAAAAGCACTGGCCCGGATTGTCCCAGGACAAAAAAGAAAGATTCACAGAACTTTTTATCAAACGTTTGAAGGCGTCATATCTCAATAATTTCAATCTGTATACCAATGAAAAGGTTATTTATGAGCCGTCCGTTCAAGTGAAGAATAAAGTCCATGCCCAAACGTATCTGGTCTCTAAGGAAAAGAAAATATCCATTCTGTACAAGTTATATAAAGCCGAGAATAACTGGAAAATTTATGATTTAGAGATTCAGGGCGTCAGCATCATCCGAAGCTACCGGTCCCAATTTAGCAGTATTCTTAAAAGCGGAACAATGGAGGATCTTCTGCTGAAACTGGAGGACCCGGCCAATAATTAATGTCGCACAACTTAGTAGCCTTTGTTCATAATTTAGGATATCTGCAGGCTTGAAGTTTGACCCACCTTTTAACTGGTGATCTCAATTATTTATTGCAATGAAGAACCGTAACCGTAATTCAATGTTAATAGGATTTTACGACAAAATCGTTTTAGAGCGACCGCGACTCATTTTACTGTGTCTTCTGGTGGTCATCGCTTTTCTTGGATATAAGGCCAAGGATTTTAAACTGGATGCTTCAACGGAAACGCTGATTCTTGAGACCGATGAAGACTTCATATATTCGCGAATTATTAAATCTCGCTACGGAAGCCATGACTATTTATTGATGATCTACACCCCTTCAAAGGATTTATTCTCAGACGCAGCTCTGACGCAACTAACCCGCCTGCGTGATGATCTAAGGCAACTGAAGGGAGTGTCATCGGTTTTCTCAATATTGGACGCTCCTTTGCTGAAAAGTTCGCCTGAGCCGGTCGGGGGACAAAAACCTGCCGCAGGTACCCTGACGCTTGAATCGCCAACAGTAGACCGCCGGTTGGCTAAAATTGAGTTCAGCAAAAGCCCCCTCTATCAAAATCTGCTGGTCAGCCCGGATCTGAAAACCACTGCC
>CALZJV010000122.1 GCA_945787595.1 uncultured Desulfobacterales bacterium
ACACGTTCGGACAATGGTTCGAACCGTCTCCGATCCTTTTTCATGACCGTTGATGCGGTTTAACAGGCGTTTTTTGGCCCAGCGGCCGTTGCCGTCCATTATGATGGCGACATGGGTAGGTAATTTGGTGGTATCCAGTTCAACAGAGCTGGAAGAAGACGGGCTAGAATTCAAGGATCTCTTTCTCTTTTTCTTTAAAGCATTCATCGACGAGCTTGATCTGCTCATCTGTTATTTTTTGGACCTCGTCCTGAGATTTAAAGGCATCATCTTCCGAAATCTCACCATCTTTTTTCATACTTTTTAACAGTTCGTTGGAATCACGTCGGATGTTCCTGATGGAGACCTTGTAATCTTCACAAATTTTTCGAACGACTTTGACCAGTTCTTTGCGACGCTCTTCGGTAAGCGCTGGTATCGATATTCGAATGATTTTCCCGTCACTGGACGGGGTCAGCCCCAGATCCGATTTTAATATAGCCTTTTCTATATCTTTGATGACGGAAACATCCCAGGGTTGAATCGTGATCAGACGACTCTCGGGTACGGCAAGCGTAGCCATCTGGTTCAAAGGTGTGAGGGTGCTATAGTAATCAACTTTTATGCCGTCAAGAAGGGATAGAGACGCACGTCCCGTTCGTACTCGTTTCAATTCGTTTTTTAAAGCAATTACGGATTTACCCATACTCTCTCTGGTTTCGTCATATATTGACTCAATCATGGGAAGTGACCTCGTGTTTTCTCCGGATTTTTGGTTTCCCGCCCCAGGGGGACGATGTTTCAGCCCAACCGCTGGCCGCCGAAACAGCCGGTTGGATCGATAAAGAGACTCCAACACGACAAATGCCGAATGTCGAATTAAGGAATTCTTTCTATTTTATTTGTTAATAATAGCAGAGCGAAGCGACATCCACAATTCGTCAATCGTCAATCATCATTCGTCATTCCATGAAGTCTCAAATGAGAAGTAAGAAATACAGGGGTTGAAACCCGAGCCCCGTTTAATGGTCAATCAGCGTCCCGATTTCCTCGCCGCAGACAAATTTTCGAATGTTTCCTTTCGTTTTTAATTTAAAAACGGTAAGGGGCAGCTTATTATCCATGGCAAGGGAGATTGCCGTCATATCCATGACACGCAGCTGCTTTTCCAGGACTTTCATATAACTGATACGCTTCAACAACTTTGCGTTGTTATCCTTGACCGGATCCGCGTCGTAAAGTCCGTCAACCTTGGTGGCTTTTATAAGAATCTCAGCATGAATTTCCTGAGCCCGGAGCACTGCCGCGGTATCTGTAGTAAAATAGGGATTTCCCGTTCCAGCGCCGAATATGACAGCGCGTCCTCGCTCCAGATGACGGTTGGCTCTGCGCATTATGTAAGGTTCTGCGACCTCATGCATCGAGATGGCTGTCTGCACCCGGGTTTCCACTCCCTGTTTTTCCAAGGCATCTTGTAGAGCCAGACTGTTAATGACCGTAGCCAACATCCCCATGTGGTCGGCCGAAGTTCGATCCATCCCGTACGAGCTTGCCGCAATTCCGCGAAATATATTGCCCCCGCCCACAATGATCCCGATTTGAACGCCTAATTCGACAACGGAGCGGATTTCTCCAGCCACGAATTTAATCATGTCCGGACTGATGCCGAAACTCTGTTCTCCCATCAGGGCTTCGCCGCTTAATTTTACGGCAACTCGCTTATAGCAGGGGTTGTCCACCGATACGCCTGGTCCTTCCTCTCTAGTTCGTCTCAGAATTTCTACACCCTATTGAAAATAATAGTATGATTCGAGGTCTGAAGTTCTGCCTCGCACAATGATAGAATACCTCAAATAGTCAATCAACAAGAGTCATTATTTAATATTTTACTGCTCGCCGATCTGAAAACGAACAAACCGCCTGATTGTAATATTTTCTCCAATTTTAGCGATCATTTCATTCAGCAGATCTTCTATGGTCAAATCCGGATCGCGCACATAGGCCTGCTTAAGCAGGCAATTTTCTGTGAAGAACTTTTTTATTTTGCCGTCAACTATTTTAGCGATCACGTTTTCGGGCTTACCCGTTTCAAGGGCCTGGCTCTTATAAATATCTTTTTCCCGGTTGACAATTTCTTCCGGTACATCTTCGGCCTGGATACTCAGAGGGTTCGTGGCGGCGACGTGCATGGCGATATTTTTTGCGAAATTAAGAAAATCTTCGTTTTTGGCGACAAAATCAGTTTCGCAATTGACTTCCACCAGCACACCCAGTTTGCCTCCCATATGGATATAGGACTGTATAGTACCTTCCGACATCGCCCGGCCGGCTCGTTTACGCGCGGTGGCCAGTCCTTTTTTTCTTAGAAAATCAACTGCTTTATCAATATCTGCATCGCACTCCACAAGCGCTTGCTTACAATCCATCATCCCGGCACCGGTTTTTTCTCGCAGTTGTTTTACCATGGTCGCATTAATTGTTGTCATTTTACTCTCCTGTCGTTTCAGCTTCGCTACCTTCTTCTGATCCACTGCTATGCGCTTCTGCCACTGTCTCCGGGACATCAACTACCTTGGTGGATTCGGTCTCTGAGCGTTTAATTATTTCTACAACGGGACCTTCGGTGCCGTCTGAAATGACTTTACGTTCACCCGGTTTTAGTTCGGCACTGATGGTTGACACTTCGGATTCCTCTTCGATTTCCTTGTCGGCTTCGGCCTGCTGTCTCTCGGTAAAGCGTTCCTGTCCTTCAATGCAGGCATCCGCCATTTTTGATGTTAGTAATCGAATGGCCCTGATAGCATCATCATTGCCGGGTATAATATAATCAATATCATCCGGGTCGCAATTGGTGTCCACAATGGCAATAATCGGTATGTTGAGTCGCCGACCCTCACGGACGGCGATGGCCTCATTTTTGGGATCAACCACGAACATCGCTCCGGGCAGTCCGTTCATGGTGCGGATTCCCCCGAGGTTGCCATCGAGTTTAATTCGTGCTTTGCCAAGTTTGAGTCGCTCCTTTTTAGGAAAAAGTTCGATGGACCCATCATTTTGGATATTGTTGAGATAGTTGAGACGATCTATGCTCTGTCGAATCGTTTGAAAATTGGTCAGCATACCGCCAAGCCATCGGTTGTGAACATAAAACATCTCGCAGCGGTTGGCTTCTTCATAGATAGAATCGCGCGCCTGCTTTTTAGTGCCGACGAAAAGCAGTGGTTTGCCCTCAGCAACTGTATTTACGACAAAGTCATAGGCTGTTTTGAACATCCGCACGGTTCGTTGCAGGTCAATAATGTAGATCCCGTTTCTGGCTCCGAAAATAAAGGGCTTCATTTTCGGATTCCAGCGTTTCGTCTGGTGGCCGAAATGCACGCCGGCTTCCAACAGTTCTTTCATGGTTACATAAGCCATAGTCTTCTCCCTTTCTGAATGGTTATTCCGCCGCCATCATCATTCCTGCTTCCGACTTTCAGCAAAAGCACCGGGAAACAAGTCCGATAGCGTGGGTTGTATAAAAATCTTTTTTATTAGCAAATAAAATGATCGGCCGCAACACTTTTCTTTCGTTTCAATCTCTTTTTCGCATCCATACCACTCGATCGCAGCCACTGTAGTCCTTGGTATGGTTGAAATCGTAATAAAAATCGCAGTCGCTTACAATCCTGTGAACATCATCTTTCTGCTCATGACCAATCTCCAGCAAGAGCACGCCATGCGGCTTCAGGTAATTGTGGGCGCTGCCGATAATTTTTCTGAAACAGGATAGCCCGTCCTGATCGCCGTCGAGAGCCGCAAGGGGTTCAAACCGGTGTATTTCGGGTTGCAGTTTGCCGATCACCTGGCTGGGTATGTATGGCGGGTTTGACACAATCATATCAAATCCGGATTTTTCCGGATTTAACGGTGTCAGCCAATCGCCGACGAAATAATGAACCCGCCCGGAAAAACCGTGTCGCGCGGCGTTTCTGCCTGCCAGCTCTGCTGCTTTCCTAAAATAATCTGATGCAAAAAATACATGCCGGGGCTGCTGCGACACCAGAGCAAGTGCAATAGCCCCCGATCCGGTCCCAAGGTCAAGAATGCGCTGTGATTGTGAAGACGGGATTTTCGATAAAAAATCCAGCGCTGCTTCCACCAGGCACTCGGTTTCCGGCCTCGGTATCAGGACGTCTTGAGTGATCTTGAGATCCATGGACCAAAACTCTTTGGCACCCAGGATATACGCAACCGGTTCACGCCTGATTCTGCGCTTAATCAGCATTTTAAATGTGTTCAGTTCTTCGGCAACCAGCGGTTGGTCGTAGTTCAAATACAGATCAATACGTTTGACCTTCAAGGCATGGGCAAGCAGTATTTCGCCGGTAGCCCTTGGGCTGTCTATATCATGGGTCTTAAAATATGACGTCGACCAGCGCAAAAGCTTGATGATGGTCCATTGGGTCTTACCGGAGACGGTGATTTTTTTTTCTGACATGGACTCACATCGAATTATATTTTGCTCTGATGATGTGGTAAAATAGAATTTAAGGTGTCTGGGATAAGATATACAAATGCTAACAACTGGACGCTTAAATCTGATCCGCATTCTGTAAGGTCTGGGTCTGGTAATAAGTCGCCAGGTTGTCAATGAGTTCGTCAATATTACCTTGCAGAATATGCTCCAGCTTGTATAGCGTAAGTCCGATCCGATGGTCGGTCACCCTTCCCTGGGGAAAGTTGTAAGTTCTGATTCTGCCGCTTCTATCCCCTGTGCCCACCTGGCTTTTGCGCTCTTCGGATCGCTTTTCGTTCTGTTCCATGATCATTTGATCCAGCAATCTCGCCCGCAGAACCTTCATGGCCTTTAACTTGTTTTTAAGTTGTGATTTCTCATCCTGGCAGGTGACCACCAGACCTGAGGGTAGATGGGTAATGCGTACGGCTGAATCGGTGGTATTCACGCTCTGTCCCCCCGGTCCGGTGGACCGGTAAACATCGATCTTGAGTTCGGATGAATCAATTTCGACGTCGACCTCATCCGCTTCGGGCAGGACAGCCACCGTCACTGCGGAGGTATGGATACGTCCCTGGGTTTCTGTGGTGGGCACCCGCTGTACCCGATGGGTGCCGCTTTCATATTTAAATTCACTGTATGCCCCCTTGCCTTGAATCATGGCAATGATTTCTTTCAAGCCGCCGACACCGGTAGGATGGTGGGTGATGACATCTATTTTCCAGTTGCGGCTTTCAGCATAGCGGCTGTACATTCGGTAAAGATCACCGGCAAACAAGCCCGCCTCTTCCCCGCCGGTGCCGGCCCGGATCTCGATGATAACGTTTTTTTCATCATTGGGATCTTTGGGCACCAAAAGCTTTTTAAGTTCGGTTTCAAGATTTTCTTTTCCCCGGTTCAGTGTCGCGATCTCATCCCGTGCCAGATCTTTTATATCGGGATCAGCGTCCTTTAACAGATCCTGGCTCTCATCAAGATCTTGCAACGTCTGCTTGTATTGGCGAAAGACGGTTACGATCTTGTTTAATTCAGCATGCTCGCGCACATAGGTCTGGTATGCGTTGCGATCATTAACAATTTTCGGATCGCTCAATTGCTTCTCGACCTCAATGAAGCGCTCTTCAACCCCGATTAATTTATCAAACATTGGTTCTGGTATCCACTTGCGGATTTACCCGGCAACCCGACGGCCGAGACCCCCGGGGTGCCGGCGTTTAAACGCTAATTTTTGATGATTCTGATTATCTATTGCAGGAGAGGATTCCGGCCCGTTTTACGGGTCAGTGTCAAAACAATGGCTTTATGACACTCTATCTCAATTATCAGATTCAGCTGGGAAGCCGGATGTTTTCCCAGCAACGCGTGGTCGCAGGCGGGATAAAACTAAGTGGGTTTCGTTTGGTTCTGAAATTTTTCATATTTTTTCCGGAAACGTTCGATACGACCCGCTGTATCAATCAATTTCTGTTTGCCAGTAAAAAAAGGATGGCAGTTGGAGCATATTTCAACGCGGATATTCGACTTGGTCGAACCGACCTCTATCTCATTGCCACACGCACAACGTATGCCTGTATCAGCGTAATCAGGATGAATGCCGTTTTTCATGGTATTTTCAACCCCCTCAAGTTATATGTCTCGGAATGTCTACCCTGTCATGACGGGTAAAGGAAGCAATTCTTCGGGGCTTCCGAATTTACCCCGAGGATGAAAAAATTGAATCGTGCTTAATATACAGCGAAAAAAAAATATGTCAATTACGATATTAGGCGTTCATAGAATTTAGAAATGCTTTATTATCTTTTGTTCCGCGCATTTTTTCAAGTAAAAATTCCATACTGTCCACTGTATTTAAAGTCGTCAATAGCTTGCGCAGAATCCAGACACGGTTCAGTCTCTCCGCATCTAAAAGCAGCTCCTCTTTTCGGGTACCGGAGCGTTTGATGTCAAAGGACGGAAACACGCGTTTGTCGGCCAGTTTGCGATCCAGTTGAATCTCGGCATTTCCGGTTCCTTTAAATTCCTCGAAGATGACCTCATCCATGCGACTGCCGGTATCAACCAGAGCAGTGGCCATAATCGTAAGACTACCGCCCTCTTCGATATTGCGTGCCGCACCGAAAAAACGCTTGGGGCGCTGCAACGCATTGGAATCCACACCACCGGAAAGGATTTTACCGCTGGGAGGAACAACCGAGTTGTAAGCCCTTGCCAAACGGGTAATACTATCCAACAGGATAACAACATCCTTTTTATGTTCCACCAGCCGTTTGGCTTTCTCAATGACCATCTCAGCTACCTGGACGTGCCTTTCGGCTGGTTCATCGAAAGTGGAGCTGATCACCTCCGCTTTCACCGTTCGCTGCATATCGGTCACTTCTTCGGGTCGCTCGTCGATCAACAAAACAAATGGCACAACATCCTTATGGCTGCCAATGATCGAATTGGCAATCGCCTGCAGCAACATCGTTTTGCCGGATCTCGGCGGGGATACAATCAGACCTCTTTGGCCGAATCCGATAGGTATCATCAAATCCATGATGCGGGTGGAAAAATTATCAGCGTCGACTTCGAGAGAGATCTTGCGTTCGGGATAAAGCGGGGTCAGATTATCAAAAAGAATCTTATCCCGGGCCACTTCGGGATCCTCGTAGTTGACGGCTTCAACTTTTAATAGTGCGAAATATCTTTCCGACTCCTTCGGTTGCCGAATCTGTCCTGAAACGGTGTCTCCGGTTCTCAGATTAAAGCGGCGTATTTGGGACGGGGATACGTAAATGTCATCCGGACCCGGCAGGTAATTGGAATCCGGTGATCGTAAGAAGCCGAAACCGTCCGGTAAAATCTCCAGGGTGCCCTCACCAAAAATGAGGCCATTTTTTTCGATCTGGGACTGAAGCAATGCAAACATCAGTTCCTGTTTGCGCATCCCTGCGGCCCCCTCAACTTTCATTTGCTTGGCCATCTGGGTAAGTTCGCTGATTTTTTTTTCTTTAAGTTCAGCAATGTTCATTAAATTATTCCCTTTAATTTTTTTCATCTATAATACCTGATCGATCACCCATTGAATTTTTTATTAAAACGCTTTCACGGAATCCATATCCATAGATTAAAGAAATATTAGCAACCAACTTTAAGCTAATTAGACAGCTGCACCCTATCAAGCCTTTTATATGCATTCTATTTTTGACGTATTAAGCTTTATCAAGACCGGCAGACAGAATAGGCGTTTCAAAAGTATCAGTAAAATGTTTCCTTAAACGGTGATTAACTGATTGGATCCATGCCGGTTGTTAAGGAGGAATTCGAGCGTTTAATGAAATATGTTAGAAGAAAATAAGGTATCCTCTTATTCTGGCGGGTTCCACATACCTTAATTCGTATGTCTATATTTATTACATAATTTGCTGCCTGTCAAGTGCTTTCATGGCGTCGAGTTGAAAAATATCATAATTCATGAGATATTCTAATCATCAATCGAATAACAAAAACCAGAGGCATTCATCATTGCAGTTTTTTAGTTAGCATTCAAAATACTATGATACTTCCCTTTGATACAAATATTTTCCCGCATAAACGGGGAGTCTACATCGTTGGTGGTTCGATCCGCGACCTTATCTGCGATCGAACCCCCTTCGATTATGACCTGGTCGTCCAATGTGATCCTGCCTCCTTTGCCAAACAGTTGGCTTTCAAAACTTCCGGCCGTTTTTTCGAACTCGGCAAACATGGGCAGACCATGCGACGGATCGTTACAAAAGATCTCTTATTCGATATCATGCCGCTCAAGGGAGAAACCATTGAAGAAGATCTTCACCAGCGGGATTTTACCATCAATGCGATCGCAATGGCAGTATCTTCCGGGAGAGTGATTGATCCGCTGGGTGGCCGTCAGGATCTATTATCAAAAAAAATTCGCATGGTCTCCGTCGATATCTTCCGCAAAGATCCGGTGCGACTTATTCGGGCCTATCGATTGGCGGCTGCTTTTAATTTTTCAATCGATGCGGGCACGCATAGAGTTCTGGCGCGGGACGCACACCTTATCAACAGATCGGCCGGGGAAAGAGTCAGAGATGAGTTTTTTAAAATCCTTCAATGCGCCGGGTCCCATGCTTATCTGGCCGGCATGGCTCGCAGCGGTCTGCTGTTTAATGTATTTCCGGAACTTCTGGCATTAAAAAATAACCGGATGCCCGACGCACACCCCCAAAACCTTTTTAAGCAAACCATTAATTCCTATCATGGCCTCGAAAAAATATTGGGTAGCGAAGATCGGTTTAAGAAAGTGTTCGCTGACCGGCTTTTTCAGGATGTTAACGCCGTCCGGGCGACACTTTTAAAATGGGCCATTTTATTTCACGACATCGGCATAGCCGCGACGCAAACACCTACCGACGACAAAATCAATCATTTTGACAGTCATGCTTTGAAAAGTGCCGCCATGGCCCGCAAAATCTGCCGACGCCTGAAATTTTCCAGACGGCAGACTGATCCCATCGGATTAATTATCGCAAATCATTTGCAGCCTTTTGTTATATTCCGGAATCAACAAAGAAAAATTACGTTCCAAAAAGCGTTCACCGGTTTTTTTATGAAATGCCGCGATCTTACCCCCGATGTGTTGCTGCATGCCCTGGCGGAATTTATGGGCAACAAGGATCCCCGAGATCCTGAGCTAAAGGAGTTTACCGAATTTATCCGGACGCTCATCCAGTACTATTACACCGTATTACGGCCTCGGGCTTCGTTGCCGCCGCCTTTAACCGGCAACGATTTAATCAATAAATTCGGTTTGAAACCCACTGCAGAATTTAAGCGCATCCTCACACGGATAGAAGAAGAACATCTGACCAAACCGGTTCTGACCCGCTGCCAGGCCTTTAAACTGGTCGAAGAGTTGATAAGCCGGCAATAGCGGACATCACAAATGGTTAAAGGTCCCGGCCATTAAACGGCCAGAGCCTTTTGTGGTTAAAATATGTATGTATTTCTTATTCGAAAGAAATAATTTCACCACGAAAAGCACGAAAGACACTAAAAAACCAAATTTAATTCTAAAAACATTTCGTGTGTTTCGTGTATTTCGTGGTTAGGAAAATAAAACTGTAAACTGGCAACTGAAGGCTGCCACAAAAATCCAATAATTAGCAGCTAACCACCAAGTTCGTCCAACGCTGAATAAATCCGATCGCGAATTTCTTCGACCTTACCGACACCTTCGACCCGGATATATTTTGGTGCGGCCGTTTCACCCGAGCTTTCCCAGCTTTTATAGTAATTAATCAGGGGTTCGGTTTGGGCATGGTAGACATCGAGCCGCTTGCGAACAGTTTCTTCCTGATCGTCATCCCGCTGAATGAGCGCTTCGCCGGTAACATCATCTTTGCCCTCAACTCTAGGAGGATTAAATGTGACGTGATAGGTTCGTCCGCTGGCAAGGTGAACACGCCGTCCACTCATTCGTTTAATGATTTCTGCGTCCGGCACATTGATGTCGACCACTGCATCAAGGGACACTCCGGCGTCCTTCATAGCATCGGCCTGGGGAATGGTGCGGGGAAACCCGTCGAATAGGAACCCTTTTTGACAATCCGCTTCCTGGATACGTTCTTTGACGAGTCCGATGATTACTTCATCGGGCACTAAGCCTCCCGAATCCATGTATCCTTTGGCTTTTTTGCCCAGTTCGCTGCCGGCCTTAATTGCAGCCCTGAGCATGTCACCAGTGGAAATCTGCGGAATCTGGTGTTTGTCTTTGATGAAATTCGCCTGGGTTCCCTTGCCTGCTCCGGGTCCGCCTAATAATATCAATCGCATCTGTAAACCTCCTTTCCGTTATTCATGAATCCGTAGTGACGTCTCTGAATTTAGGTCCCGCCGCAGCGTGAGAGGGAAAGGACCTTACGACCATTCCCCAATCCTGTTTGCCTCGATAATTTTTGACGGCAGAGTATGGCTGAATGCCGGATGGGTGTCAAGGAAATAATAGCGAAGCTTCGCCTCAACCGACGAGTCGATGAAAAACACCGGCTGATGGTGAGTTCATGCGACCCTGGGTACTGGATCCTGGATAGACAGTCCCATGGTCAAACATAGATTTAAATCCGGTTTCAGGATTAAAAAAGTCATTTTACCTGAAATTTTTTCTTGCTTATCGTCGCATTATTCGGTAATAAGTTCTAGTTGTTAGAGATTCACATATCAACCATCAGAAACACGATGCATTGCAATATAAATTGATGGCAAGAAGGGGGCGAGGTATTTGAAGGATATTGAAGTCAGGGTCATTGACAATGACATTGAAAAAGCAATGCGCATTTTGAAGAAAAAAATTCAAAACGACGGCCTTTTCAAGCGGCTCAAATTAAAAAAGAGCTATGAAAAACCGAGCGAATTTCGCCGTCGCAAACAGCGCGAAGCTTTGAGAAGAGAAAGGATAGCTGCGGCCAAGGCCAGGCACCGAAGATAAATTTCATTCTTTCTAAAGGAAAAACCCGGTAAAATATTCACTTTCACCGGGTTTTTTAATGCCCATCATGGTATCTAAACATTCCTATCAAAACTGTTTGAAGACCCTGTATGGTTTTCGCAGATTCGGCATCAAGCTGGGTCTATCCACTATTAAAAAAATTTTGGCCGGTCTGGGAGACCCCCAGGATTCTTTCGCCTGCATCCATGTGGCCGGAACCAATGGCAAAGGGTCGGTGGCGTCTTCCCTGGCATCAATCCTGTATCGCAGCGGATATAAAACGGGGCTTTATACGTCACCGCATTTAGTCCGCTTTAACGAAAGAATTCAGGTCAACAATCGGCCGATCTCAAACGATAAGGTAGTCGCGACGTACAGTGCCGTTAAAGATGCCCACTTTGGCAAGCGCAATCCGACTTTTTTCGAATTTACCACCGCAATGGCCTTCTTTGAATTTGCCGCCCAAAAAGTGGATTGGGCGGTTATCGAAACCGGCATGGGCGGCCGACTCGATGCGACCAACATTATAAATCCGGCACTGTCCATCATTACCAATATATCTCTTGAGCATCGAGAGTATCTGGGCAACACTCTGACCCAAATCGCCGCGGAGAAAGCGGGAATTATCAAAAACCGCACACCGCTGGTCACCGGCATTCGGCAAACAAAAGCCTTGGCCGAGATAAAAAGAATCGCCGCTGAAAAAAAAGCACCCCTGTTTCGACTGGGCACCGATTTTAAAATCCGGCGCAATCAAGGACAAACTTTTTCCTACCACGGGATTAATAATGTCTGGCATAATTTGCAGACCGCATTACCAGGCAGCTATCAGGTGGACAATGCGGCCCTGGTATTGGCTGCCTGCGAACTCCTTGGTAAACATAAGGCCAAAATTACACTGAATAATATCCAGCAGGGACTGAGTAGAAATCATTGGCCGGGGCGACTTGAGATTGTCTCCGATAATCCTTTCATTATTTTGGACGGTGCTCATAATCTGGCGGCTGCCCGTAATTTAGCCAGATTTCTGTCAACCAATCTTGCCGACCGGGTCATCACGCTGGTCGTCGGCATATTGGACGACAAACCCTATAAGGCGATGTTGAAAAGTCTTCTAACACCGGCAAACCGGGTTATTCTGACCCGGGCCAAAATCAATCGCGCCCTCGAGCCCCGAAAGCTTTACGAAGCGGCTAAAAGTTTAAACCCGGACGCAACCATCATTCCGGATGTTGGACTGGCAATAAAAAGTGCAATCGAAACAATCCCTCCGCATGGGGCAATCTGTATCGCCGGTTCCTTATATGTGGTTGGTGAAGCAAAAGAAGCTTTAGAAAAAGGCCTGATTAGCGAATGCCGTAAATCCAAATAGGTGTAACCGGAGTTAAGACTGTTTTCAGCTTGACTTGGCAGATCTTCTGGATTAAATTCTGCAGCATTCAGGTATCGCAATAAACAAACACAAGCAAAGATAAGGCGCAGCACCCTGAATGGGAAATCAGCCTAAAATGCCCAAAATCATTTGTAACATTTTTTGAACTCCGGCATCTATTTTTGTTCGCGCCCGTAGCTCAGTGGATAGAGCGTCAGCCTCCGGAGCTGAAAGCCGCTGGTTCGAACCCAGCCGGGCGTACCA
>CALZJV010000123.1 GCA_945787595.1 uncultured Desulfobacterales bacterium
ACTTTGCAGTTTTGAATCTGTTGTTTTTAATTGTGGGAGCGGTTTTTAACCGCGATTGTCCGGGTAAATCGCGGCTGAAAGCCGCTCCCACCAACCATTGATCACAGCTTAAAGGACATTGAATTAAATGTAGTTTCATATGAGGTTTCGGGTGTCAGGAAGGCAAACCGCTAAATCCTGAAACCTGAACACTGACACCTGAAAACTCCAGTTTCTGACAATAAGTTTTCAGAAAAAGAGAGGCTTTTTCACACCATCATGTTGGGCTAAATTCACTTAATCCGTCCGGATCCAGTCGGATATGGGCTCAAATACTTTTTTGCTTACATTTGCCTTGTATACCCTGCCCATGGGAATCTTGTTGTTGATCACTGTAATCGGGGCCATTAAGCCGCCGACATCAAAATCCTTGATGGACTGCAATGCTTTGACAAGACCTTCTCCGGTCAGATCCCCTGCTTTATCGGCCCGTTTTAAACATTCCACAAATACCAGACCGGTGAAAAATCCCTGCATATATGAGGTCGGCCGATATTTCACCTCAGGATGATGTTTTTGATTCCACTGCCGGATCTTCTGTATCATGGGAATTTCTTCCTGATAATAAAATGCATAAGGCATCACGCCCAGGTACCCTTCGGCCAGGGGGCCCATTTTATCCAACAACATCTTGTGAGTCCCCCAGTGAGTGCCCATAAATTTCACCTTCAAACCATAATCGCGGGCCTGTTTGATCACGGCGGATACCGGTGAAAGCACAAACCCTTGGAAAATAACGTATTCCGCCTTTTTGCGCTTCAAATCCAGTACCTGGGATGCCACATCCACGCCCCCCACTTTGGCCACTTCCTCGGCCACAAGATTGAGCCCCAGTTTTTGGCACATTTCCCGGCCGTAGGGAATCGGATCTCTGCCGAATTCCGTGTCACTGTAAAAAAAGGCCACGTTGGCAGCGGGTTTTTCCTTGGCAATATATTTCAACAGGATACCGAACATATCACTGTAAGTCGGTCCGGGTACGAAGACATAGGGGTTGGCAGCGGCATTCGCCAATTCACTGGAAAAAGAGGTAGAACTGTACAGCACCTTGTATCGGTCTTTAATTTCCGGTGCAACGGCTTTTCCCATACCCGTGCTTTCCCCGTACATGATGACGGGATTGTCCCTGGCCATGATGCGCTTAAAGGCGGCCACAGCCTTATCCACGCTATAAGTGCCGTCTTCCATGATATATTCAATTTTTTTCCCGTTGATACCCCCGTCTTCATTGGCCATCATCAACGCGTCTTCAAGACCGGCGTTAATCTGGACACCGGCAAAGGCGAAGCGGCCGGTAATGGGCTGTACCGCCCCGACTTTGACGGCATCTGCTGCAAAACACTCAAGGCCGACAAGTGATATCATTCCAATTGCAATCACCGTGATAAGAATTAATGATTTTCGCATCGCATCTCCCTCCTTTTTGGTAAAGATTCACCCGATTTACTATGCGGTTGCCGATGTGGCCCTTCAATCGTCAACCAACCCCAATCAAATCCTCAGTAAGAAAAAGGCCATAACAGAAAAAACGCTTTGATACGCCGCCATATTTCGGCAAGCCCCAATGGCTCAAAAATAAGAAATAAAACGATTAATGCGCCGAATACCACTTCCTTCATGGGTATAAACAGCTGTCCCACGTCGGGAATCATTTTGCTGAGGGCGCTCGAAAGGGTATTGAGTAGCTCCGGCGTCAATATCATGAAAATAGCGCCAAAAATGGAGCCGAGAACGCTGCCAAGTCCCCCCACAATCACCATCGCCAGGTATTGAATGGATAGATGAAAAGGGAAGTGATCCGGCGTGACGATTCTCATAAAACTCACCCACAGGGCACCGGCGACCCCGGCATAAAACGATGAAATGGCAAAAGCCGTCAGTTTGTACCTGAAAAGGCTGATCCCCATGATTTCTGCGGCCAGATCTCGGTCACGAATGGCCACAAAGGCCCTTCCGACACGACTTCGCGCGAGATTACGTGCAAAGCCTACCGCTAGAACCACGATGGCCAGGGTGAGGAAATAGAAGCGTTTTTCCGTATCCAGGAGAAAATTTCCCAGGGCAGGTGAGGGCACATTGATACCCCGAATCCCTTGGGTCATGGATTCCCAGTGAATGAAAATAAACTCAAAAATAAATTGTGCGGCCAGGGTGGCCATACACAGGTACAGTCCCTTGACCCGCAAAGAAGGAATGCCGATGATAAGGCCGGCCAAAGCGGCAACCAATCCCGCGCAGGGCAGCGCCAGCCAGAAGGAAAAATCCAATCGCGTCATCAGGATGGCTGCCGTATAGCCGCCGACACCCACAAAAGCAGCGTGCCCCAGTGAGATCTGACCGGTAAACCCCGTCAGAATGTTGAGTCCAACGGCGCCGATAACTGAAAAACCGATCAAATTGGCAACATAAAGAATATACGCATCGGCTACAAAAGGAATAAGGATGAGAAAAATAAAAAACAGGGCCAGCCAGAATTTTACGAAAACGGACTGGAAAATTTCTTCGTCTTTAATATAGGATGCTTTGAAGTCGCCGCAGCGCATCTCTCCCCCTGATAAATCGTTGATACGGCGCTATTCTTTTGTCAATTTTGCGCCTTCCACTTTCCGCATTCCCACTTCCGACTTCCGCATTCCCACTTCCGACTTCCGCATTCCCACTTCCGACTTCAAATCACACCCTTTCGATAATTCTCTTGCCAAACAAACCGTAAGGCCGGATCATAATAATCAGGACTAAAATAAAAAATGGCGCCACATCTTTGACGCCCCCACCAAAGATCGGATCCAAATAAAGGCCGGCCAGGTTCTCCAGGATTCCGATAATAAGCCCGCCTAAAATGGCACCGCCGATGCTGTCCAGACCGCCCAGGATGATTACCGCGAGTACTTTAAGACCGATATCCCCCAGATAAATACTGATGCCGCTGATGTTGCCGATAACGATACCCCCGATAACTGCGGCCACCGCCCCGTAACACCATGAAAGAGCGAATATCCAACGGACACTGATGCCCATGGAAAGTGCGGCCTGCTGATCACTGGCGGTTGCCCGCATGGCCACACCAGTGCGGGTAAGTCTGAAGATAAGGATAAAGATAATGGTTCCGACAGCGGCAAAAAAAAAGCCCCACAGAAGACCGGATGGGACAATCGCGAAACCCAGATCCAGTGGTTCGGGCGGGAAAATTTCGGGAAAAGAGCGGAAATCCGGTGACCAAATCAGGTGAGTCAGCCCCTGCAGGATGCTGGATAATCCAATAGTGACCATCACAACCGAAATGATGGGTTCTCCGATTAGCGGTCTTAAAATGATTCTTTCGAGAACGATTCCCAACAGGATTGCGAAACCCAGCGTACACAAAAATGCCAGCCAGAACGGTGCACCAAGCTGGGCTAACACCGTCAGACAAATATAAGCTCCCAGGGTCATAAATGCGCCGGTGGCGAGGTTCAAAATACCAGTGGCTTTAAAAATGAGAACAAATCCCAGGGCAATAAGTCCATAAACCCCTCCGGTAGCAATCCCGGTGACGATTATTTGAATAAATATGTCCATGTTCAAAGTCCAGAGGGTGGTTTTTTCAGGTAATTAGAGATAATAAATCCCGAAACTCAGAGAGCTAATACCACCTCTAGAAAATGAACTCAAGTCATTTTTTTTTTATCCTTCACTGCTCATTCGTTAATTTGGAATTTTGGATAATTATATCACGATCGTCGAAACATTAGCTTTTCAAATTTTTCGGAACATCGCTGAACCACTTATATTTACAATGAATTAAGGCTGTTTGCAAGATATAAGGACTATCTTTTCACAACTTTTTTCTTTTTTTTTAAAAAAACTAAAAAAAAGCTTGACATGCCACATGGTGGTATAATAGATCTTAGTTCCCCTGTAGAGTGCTTCTTAATTATAAAGATGCCTCTTCCCCCCAGGCGGCTCATATCCCCGTGAGCCGCCTTTTTCTTAGATAGCCGAAGTTTTCGAATACATCGCCAATAATCCCGCTTATATAGCCCTTATGATCGTCGGCACTCAAGGATGCCTTCCCAAAGATAAGCCTATTTTTGTCCTGGCGCCTTAGGCTATGAGCCGTTGGAAAGTATAATTTCAACTATCTGTTATTTAGGCAAATATTATCTGATATTCTGGACTGCTGTCTCATCGGTTTTTACGTTGACAAATAAAAAACAATTTTTTAATGTAACATATTCAAAATTTGAATTAATTTTATTATAACCTAAGTTGAGCGTTCTTTTGTCAAGAGATGCGCAGGATATCGGTGCAGATCGAGTAAGAAATCGCTCAATTTGGAAATAAGTAACAACCCTTTAAGTAAAAGGAGGTCATGATGAGAAAGACATTTTATTGGATCGGAATCCTGCTTGCACTCATTTTAACCCTTCCATCTATCGGCAGTGCAGCAGAGGTGCGCGGTGTAACCGACACTGAAGTGGTCATTGGCTGGACGACACCGCTTTCGGGCCCAGCAGCGCTGTGGGGTGTAACCGGGCTGGGCGGCAAGGCCTGGGCCGACTATATCAATGACCAGGGCGGAATCCATGGCCGTAAAATCAAGATACTGTTAAAGGACGACGGATATAATCCCGCCCGGGCCATGGCAAACCTGCGGGAAATGAAAAGCCAAGTATTTGCGGTCTGCGGTCTTCTCGGCACGGCGATTGTGAATGCCTCCAAGGATTTTTTTGGTGAAAACGACATTCCGTTGATTACGGCCTACGGTGATATCCGGATCTGGACCCGGGTGTCCCCGAAATCGTTGAAATATGCGTTTGTCACTTACCCTGATTACGAAGACGAAGGGAAATATATGACCTCCTGGGCCGTCAAGAATCTGGCCAGCAAAAAAGTCGCCGCCTTTTATCAGAATGATGATTACGGTAAAATGGGCCTGGAAGGTGTCAAAAAAGGACTGGCCGCCACCGGCAACAGAGCCAAGCTAGTGAGCGCCGTGCCCTATGAAATCACCGAACGCGCTTTGAGTACCCACGCGCTCAAACTCAAAGAATCCGGTGCCGATACTCTGGTAATGTATGCCGATCCCACCCATGCGGCCATCATGACTAAAACAATGGCCAAGGTTGGATATCAGCCTATGGTTCTGGCGTCGTTTCCCTTAGCAGATGCCATCATGTACAAAATCGCCGGGCCGACCTGGGAAGGAACCTACGTCGGGCTTCCCGGCAATACCGGTCTGCCGGGCACCGATCCGGATGCCGACCGGGTGGCTGCCATCCTGAAAAAGTACAACCCCAAAATCGAAGGCAAGGAGTTTCTGGCCCTTTTTGGCGCCACCTCTATGATGCATCTGGCAGAGGGTCTCAAAAACGCAGGTCGAAATCTGACAACCGAAACATTGTTAAACGGCATGGAACAGATTAAAGATTGGAAAGCCGAAAATCTCGGTGCCCGCGTCACCTATGGACCGGATCGCCATAACGGCAACAACGCCTCGCGTATGGCCCAGGCCAAGGGCGGTAAGATTATCGGCCTGGAACCATGGACCGTTTTCCAGCCCCTGTTTTAAGGTTATGAACCTATTGCGCATTCAAGGGCTGTCGATTAGTTTCGGGGGCATCCATGCCCTGCAGGACGTAGATCTTAACGTCATTCCGCAAGAAATCCTGACGGTCATCGGGCCGAATGGGTCCGGCAAAACGACCCTTTTTAACTGTATATCCGGGGTATATCACCCGGACGGCGGAGAGATCTCTTTTGATGGGGAGAGCCTTGTGGGGCTCTCCCCGGATGAGGTTGCCAAAAGGGGGGTTGCTCGCACCTTTCAAAATCTGCGCCTTTTCCTCCACATGACTGTCCTCGACAATCTGCTGCTGGGCCGACACATTCAATTTAGAAAAAATCCTTTCAACGCCTATTTGCGAAGGCGCGCCGAGGAATTACGCCATCGCGAGGTGGTGGAAGAAATCATCGATTTTCTGGACCTGCAGGCCTATCGGCAGTCCAGAATCTCCGATTGCCCTTACGGTATCCAGAAACGCTGTGAGATCGGCCGGGCCGTGGCCATGGAACCGCGCTTGCTCCTGCTGGATGAACCCATCGCCGGTTTGACGGCTGAAGAAAAAGAAGAATCCGCCTATCACATTACGGAGATCCGCGGGCGCTATAAAACCGCCATTCTTCTGGTAGAGCATGACCTGAAAATTGCTTCACGGCTGGCCGATCGCATGGTTGTTTTTGACCAGGGCCAAATAATCGCCCGGGGCACAGCCAAAGAAGTGCAGCGATCCCCGGCTGTTATTCAGGCCTATATAGGAGACGAGTAGATAGAAATCGGAATGCGGCCTCCGGCCCATAGGGGCCTATGCCTACGCCCCGGTGGGAAGGCGGAATGGGGAATGTAGAAGCGAATCCGGAACGTCTGCCGTTCCATTTCCGCATTCCGCATTCCGACTTCCGCATTCGTAGTAAGATTATAGTTGAATCGTAAGGTTAAATATTCAAGTCGGCTTAATGAATAGAGGAGAAGCCTGATTGTGTCACCCCTACTAAAAATCGCTACCATTGAAACCCTTTATTACGACCGCATCTACGCACTGCATGGGCTTTCGCTGGAAGTAAAAGAGAAAGAAATATTTACGGTCCTCGGACCCAACGGCGCCGGCAAAACGACGTTGTTGAAAACCATCGCCGGTCTGCTCAAAGATCAGCCCAAAAAAGGCACCATCCAGTTTTTGGGAAAACGTATTCATCGGCTGGCACCGGAGCGGATTGCACGCCTGGGAATCGTCTATGTCCCCGAAGACCGGGGATTGTTCCGGGAGCTGACAGTGCAGGAAAACCTGGAGTTGGGCTGCTGGGGCCGGAAGGACTCTCAGCTGCAGGATGACTTCGACTTTATCTACGAGCTTTTCCCGATTCTTAAAGAACGTGCCGACCAGGAGTCGGAAACCCTCTCCGGCGGTGAGCAGCAGATGCTGGCCATGGCCCGGGCCATGCTGCGTCGGCCAAAGCTCCTTATGCTCGATGAGCCCTCCCTGGGTTTGGCCCCCAAAGTTGCGCGCCAGGTCTATGACGCCCTGTTGAAAATCAGCCAGGCCGGGACAACGATTCTGCTGGTGGAGCAAAATGCCAAACTGGCTCTGGGTATCGCCACCTTCGGCTATATCATGGAATCCGGCCGAATCGTACTCGAAGGAACACCCCAGGAACTTCAAGAAAACGAGGATGTGCAGGAGCTTTACCTCGGTGTTGGCAAGGAGACCACCTCTCCCAAAGGCTGGCGGCTCTATAAAAAAAGGAGGACATGGTAATGGGGATCAATGCGGCCACTTTCCCCCACCTGTTTTTTCAACAGGTTAACACCCAACGCAATCGAATTGCCCTGCGGCGCAAAGAATTCGGTATCTGGAACCGAATCACCTGGGATGAATATGGCAAAATGGTCAAGAAAACCTCTGCCGGGTTGATTCGTGCCGGACTTCAAGCCGCTGACCGGGTGGCAATTCTCGGAGATAATCGACCCGAGTGGCTCGTGTGTCATCTGGCGAGCATGGCTATCGGTTGTGTGACCTGCGGCGTGTACTCCACAAATGCTCCGGAACAGGTCGCCTACGTAGTGGGACACTCGGAATCCAAACTCCTTTTTGTCGAGAATGAAGAGCAGGTAGATAAAGTTCTACAGATTTATAACGATCTGGAGCAGCTAAAGAAGGTGGTCGTTTGGGATCCGAAAGGCCTCTGGGGCTTTACCCATGAAGGTATCATGTTTTACGACGAGTTTCTCGAACAAGGCAACGCTTATCTCAAGGATTGCCCCACCTGTGTCACGGAACGCTTGGATGCCATAAGTCCCCAGGACACCGCCATGATGATCTATACCTCGGGGACCACCGGTCGGCCCAAAGGGGCAATGATCAGCCACAATAATATTCTGAGTCTTACAGATTCCTTTACCCAGGCGGTTGCTTTCCAACCGGATGATGAATTGTTGTCTTATCTGCCGCTGGCCCATATTTATGAAAATCTCCTTTCCGTATTCCAGGCAATTCATAGCGGCGGAACCGTCAATTTTGTTGAAAGTATGGACACCTTGCCCCTCAATCTGCGGGAAGTATCGCCGACCATTTTTGCCAGTGTTCCCCGAATCTGGGAAAAATTCATGTCTATGATTGAAATCCGGATGTCGGATTCGACCATGGTCAAACGGGCTTTTTATCGCCTGGCGGTGCGGGTCGGTTTACGATATGTACGCACGCAAAAAAATTCCAGCCAGCGGATTCTCTGGGGCCTGGCCTACTGGCCGCTTTACTTTCTGGTGTTCTACCATCTAAAACGGCAACTGGGACTTGAACGGGTGCGCTATGGTGTTTGCGGGGCTGCCCCAGCCTCGCCGGAGCTTTTTGAATTCTACAATGCCCTGGGCGTCCCGTTAAGGGAAGGATACGGCCAAACGGAATCCACCGGTGTCATCGCGATTCAAGGGATTGATTACCCGCGTTTAGGATATGTCGGCGAGCCCCTTCCGGGGGTAGACGTCAAAATTGCTGAGGATGGTGAAATTCTGGCAAAAGGTCAAAACGTATTTCAAGGCTATTTTAAAAATCCGGAACTGACTTCGCAAACCATTAAAGACGGATGGCTGCATACCGGAGATGTCGGCGCGCTGGAGGACGGATATCTTAAAATTATAGACCGCAAAAAAGATATCATCATTACAGCGGGAGGCAAAAACATTACCCCGGCGTTCATCGAAAACAAGCTGAAATTCAGCTCGTATATTCAGGATGCAGTCGTTATCGGCGATCGTCGCAAATTCCTGACCGCACTAATATTGATCGACGAAGACAATGTCACCAAGTATGCCCAAGACAACCGGATTCCGTTTACCACCTTTGCCGACCTGACCCAAAATGACGAGATACAGAAACTGATTCATCACGAAGTACAGAAAATGAATAAAAACCTATCCAATGTCGAAACCATCAAAAAGTTCGCTTTGCTGCCCAGACGATTTTATGAAGAAGACGGCGATGTGACGCCCACCAAAAAAGTCAAACGGGCATTTCTGGAAAAACGTTATGCAGATATGATCGATAATCTGTATAAAAGATAGAGGACAGAGAACAGAAGACAGATGACAGATGACGAATCAGAATCTTCAGCCCTTATTGTCGAATCTGCACTCTAAGCGTTCGAGTGGGGCAACTTCATCCTGCTATCTGGCCTCTGACTTCTGTCATCTGACATCTGGAAAGAAGAACAACGACCGATCCACGATTGATAATGAGATAGTATCGAACAGTTGACATCACTCGAAAGTAGAAAGTATGGACCTCATTGAAAGTTATAAGGAAGAACTCCAGCTCATCCGCAAACCATGGACCCGGGTCTGGGTGGGTACCTTTGTGCTCTGCCTGCTCCTGCTGCCGTGGTTTGTTCCGGAACACATTACCTATATTGTCACCATTATATTTATTTACAGCATCGGTATTCAGGGCCAGAATCTTCTCATCGGATATACCGGTCAAATATCCTTCGGCCAGGCCGGCTTTCTGGCTATCGGTGCCTTTACCTTCGGTCACCTGAATCAATGGGGTGTTCCCTGGCCGCTGGGTATCCTTGTTGCAGGTCTGGTGGCGGGAGCTTTCGGCATTCTGGTCGGATTTCCTTCTTTACGCCTCAAGGGACCTTATCTGGCCATCGTAACGATGGGCTTCGGCATTGCCGTCTATCAGATTTTCGTCAATTCCGAAGTACTTTCCGGTGGGCGCATGGGGCTGATGATCAACAAATTAACTCCCCTCTTTGATATGCCCTCCGTCACGTTTAATTATTATTTTAACTTTTTGATCGCACTGGCGTTAACCCTGCTGTCCTATAATATTATCTCTTCATATATGGGACGCGCCTTTATTGCCATTCGCGACAATGATATCGCGGCGGAAGTCATCGGTGTCAATTTAACCCGCTATAAACTGCTCTCCTTTGCCATCAGCTCCTTTTACACCGGGATTCAGGGAGGGCTATACGGTCTTTTTCTGGGATATCTCGAGCCCAATATGTTTACCTTCATGGAATCGATTACCCTGTTTGTTGCGGTTATCATTGGCGGTTTAGCGTCGATTGAAGGATCGATCATGGGAGCGGCCTTTGTGATTTTGGTGCCTCAGGTATTTAGCAATCTCAGAGAGATGGTACCGGTTGTCTTCGGCGTTACGATTCTTCTGGTGTTGATTTTCGAACCGTTGGGGTTAAACGGCCGCTGGCTGAAAATGAGGTTGTATTTTCGCAACTGGCCGTTTCGATAGAGATTATTCAGGGCTTGGTGGGGTCAGCGCCTCTGATTGTAGCAGTTAGATTGTTGCTGAGCGTTTTATTAATAGATCCTCGGAACTGGATACTCGATTCTCGATAATTGATTGCCAGACATGATACTTTTCTCATCGAGTATCGAACATCCAGTATCTTTTATCGTGTAAGTGAACCAGTTCTTCAGTCTAAATTTCGATTAAACCTCGAGGTTTAGAAGGAGCTCCACCTATGTCAAATTTTTTTCAATATCTGGTTTCCGGACTTTCAACCGGCAGTATCTATGCCTTGGTGGCCCTGGGGCTTGCGCTGATATATCGGTCGACCCGAATTTTGAACTTTGCCCACGGCGATATCACCACGGCGGGTACTTTTTTTGCGTTTATGTTGATCGGATTCGAGCTTCCCTTTGCCGTCACCTTTGTGCTGGCCCTTCTGTTTGGGGCCGGCCTGGCAATGGCTTTTTATTTCTGTGTCCTGATTCCAGCCCAGCGTCGCGAAGCCAGCCAGCTCAGCCAGATCATTCTGACCCTGGGACTCGGCTTGATCCTGCAGGGGTTGGTCGCCTATTTCGGGGGCACCGAACCGCAGTCGTTTCCGTTTCCGTTGTCGGATATAACGACTTACAGCTTCGGTTCCGTGATCATCAGCCAGTTGAGTCTCGGAACCATTGGCATTGGCCTGTTTGTTTGTTTACTGCTGTATTTACTGGTCCAAAAAACACGTCTGGGTCTGGCCATGCGGGGAACTTCCGAAAACCTGCCGGCTGCTCAGACCATGGGTATTCCCACCCGGCAGATTCTGGCACTAAGCTGGGGGTTGGCAGCCCTATTAGGAGTTCTGGCCGGCCTGTTTCTGGCGCCGAGCTATTTGCTGGATCCATTCTTTATGTTGGAGCCTTTCCTGAAAGGTTTTGCAGCGGCCATTTTAGGGGGGCTGAACAGTTTGCCCGGAGCTGTTGTCGGAGGCCTGATTTTGGGTGTATCCGAAAGCCTGGCCGGCGGTTATATCTCCGTGGCGTTTAAAAACACCCTTGCATTTCTGATTATCATTCTGGTTTTGCTGGTTAGAGCGGAAGGTCTGTTGGGCAAGGAGTTTAAGGAAAGGGTTTAGGGCGGGTTGCGGAATTCCCATTCAATGCCTCACTTCTTTTCATTTAATTTGACCTCGATTTAGGTATCATAATCACTCAGGTTATGCCACCTGCCAGCATATTTTGACAAATCATCGGACATGATATATAAAATCAGTTGATTGAAAAACTTAAATTCAACAGAAAAAAAGGCATTTGAAACCAAAATTAATTTTTATTCATCAAAGGCGATAAAAAAATTCTGGAAAGAAGGAGAGCATGTGATGCAAAAACATCGGATAGTCACGGCCCTGGCGCTTGCGGTATTGGTAATCTGTTTCGCCGCTGCATGTACCAAATCAAAAATAAGCTCAACACCCGCAGCACCGACGGCCGCTGAGGAAGAAGCAGCCAGAAGGGCCGCAGAGGAAGCACGACAAAGAGAATTGGCACGACAAAAGGCCCTGGCTGAAGAAAATCTAGCAGAAGAAAGCCTCAGCCAGAGAACGGCCCCAGAGGGCACAGAGGCCAATAAAACCCAATTTGAAAATGAAGACGTTTACTTCGAGTTCGACAGTGTCCACTTAACACCGGAAGCTCAGGCAATATTAATTAAAAAGGGGAAATGGCTGCGAGGGAATCCCGCAGCAACGGTCATAATAGAGGGGCACTGCGATAACCGCGGAACCAACGAATACAATCTCGCTCTGGGAGAAGGTCGTGCCCAAAGTGCCAAAACTTTTTTAGTAGATCTGGGAATTGACATCTCAAGACTAGAAATCATAAGCTATGGTGAGGAGCGGCCCTTAGACCCCCTGCAAACAGAAAGTGCCTGGGCAAAAAACAGACGCGCCCACTTTGTAATTGATGAGTGAAAAATCCTGGCCCAGCTTCCGTCGCGACTCCGTCCTGTAGGGACTACGCCCCGGCGGGTAGGGCTTACAGGCCGGCTTCCGGCTCGTAGAGCCTACAGCTCGGAGAGAGGGTGAACCAGGTTTTCAATGTTAGAATAAATGCCAATAAACCGCATAGCCTATTTTGTTTCGCCCCATGGTTTTGGTCACGCCGCCCGGGCTGCCGCGGTGATGGAGACCCTCTCGGAACGTGACCGAGGGTTTCAGTTCGAAATTTTCACCACGGTGCCGTCCTGGTTTTTCCAGGATTCCGTGTCCCGATATCGGTCTCGTGCAAAAAAATGCCTTTCAGGCTGACATCAAAGATACCCTGCGCGCATTAAATGATTTCTTTCCGCCGCAACCAGCGCTGACTGGAGAAATCGCTGAAAAGATTAGCACCTTAAATTGTGTTTTAATTATTTGCGAAATTGCCCCCCTGGGCATCCTAGTCGCAAAAGAAGCCCGAATCCCATCCATCCTGGTGGAAAATTTTACCTGGGATTGGATCTATCAGCAATACGCTGTCTCTGATAACCGCATCAAACAACACATCGATTATTTACAACCCATCTTCAATGCTGTAGATTATCATATACAAACGGAACCGGTATGCAGCCGCAAGTCGGCAGACCTGATAACCGCTCCGGTAAGCCGAAAAATCAAAACGAACGGCGCTGAAATCAGAAAGCGCCTGGGATTACCTGCGGACGGCAAAATGGTGCTGATTACCACAGGCGGCATACCTCAAAGCTACGGCTTCCTGGAGAAGCTCAACCATCTAAGGGAAATCACATTTGTTTTGCCGGGGGCAGGCGCGGCTATGAAAATGGTCGATAATTTGATCATCCTGCCCCATCGTTCTGATTTTTACCATCCGGATCTGGTCAATGCCGCCGATGCAGTCATAGGAAAGGTCGGATACAGTACTCTA
>CALZJV010000124.1 GCA_945787595.1 uncultured Desulfobacterales bacterium
GCCAGAATCCCCAGAATGATGAGGACTGCAATAATCTCGACCAGCGTAAAGCCTTCTTGATTGGTTAACGGATTGTGTTTTTTCATGGTAGTTGCTCCGCTCGATGATGTCTAAGGATTGAATGAATGCCCGCAGGTGATGATCATTTCCAATTCATTTACGGTTATTGGTTGCTATTTTTATCTTATTAACGCGGCTAAGAATTTGCACAAATGGTGCCAAATGTGTTTATCATAGTTGCTGGGACTAATAACAATAATTTATAAATATTTTCAATTAGTTAAATAAACTATAAAAAATACGAAAGCCCTCCCCAACACTATTTTCAAAAATAATACTACAAAAAACGTAGTTTTTCAAATCCTATTTTCTTCACGAATCGTAGTTTTTAATGCTTTTTACATCTATATCGTATTTTTTTATGCGATGCCACAAGCTGCGTTGATTGATACCCAGCAACTCGGTGGCCCGCACCTGAACCCCACCGGTTTTTTTCAAGGCTTCGATGATCATACTTTTTTCAATTTCATTGAGCCGTTCATCCAACGAGAGGTTGGCCGCAAGTTTAACTGAGGTCTTCTGATTTTGATTCAAAGCACCGGTAATTTTAGCCGGCAACGAAGTTGGTTCGATGGTTCCGTTTTCGGCAATCACGGATGCACTTTCAATGGTGTTTTTCAATTCACGGATGTTGCCGGGCCATGAAAAGGCCATCAGCATCTGCAGAGCCATCGATGATATTGCCACCTTCTTCGGCCCATTTTGAAGCAGATATTCTACCAACAGGGGAATATCCTCTTTTCGTTCCCGCAAGGGCGGCAAGTGCAGCGTAAAAACATTCAGCCGGTAAAATAAATCCTCTCGAAATGTGCCTTGCCGGACCATTTTTTCCAAATTTTTATTGGTAGAGGCAATAATACGAACGTCCACCTTGATCGTGCGACTGCCGCCGACCCTGTAAAACTCCTGTTCTTGGAGTACCCGCAAAATTTTGCCTTGCAAATTAAACGGCATATCGCCGATTTCATCCAAAAAGATGGTGCCGGTATTGGCCATATCGAATTTTCCGGGCTTAAAGCTGGTGGCACCGGTAAATGCGCCTTTTTCATGGCCTTGGCCACCAATTCCTTGCCGGTTCCGCTTTCACCTAAAATGAGAACCGTGGAATCCGTTGGCGATACTTTTTTAATCAGGCTCAGCAAACCTCTCATTGCCAGGCTGTCCCCGATAATGCCCGGGAAAAAGTGACGGGCGTCGATGCGGCTCAGCACTGAGGTAACCTGATCAAACACATTGGTGAACTCTTGGATTTTGTCGACGGTCCAGTCCTTTTTTACCGCTTTTTTGGCACTTGGGAAAGTGGGAAACTTGCTGGTATCTTCAATAAATTTTTCCATCGGTTTTAAGATAAGCCGCACCAGCAGAAAACCGGCAGGATAGACCAGAAAGCTGATCACAATTACAAACCAGAAAACCGGTTGTACCGGGTCGGTTCCACGCACAAGACCGTATCGGGTCAACCGGTATGAGACGATGGCGGCAAATATGGTAAATCCGGTGAAAATAAACGGCAAAATAATATACAGGCTTATGTAAAAGCGGGATTGTTTCATTTTGCTTTCTATTTTGCCATTAGCGTTAAATCCCACATGGGCAGGAAAATGGCCAGGGCAAAAAAACCGACCACCGCAGCCAGGCTGATGGTTAAAATCGGACCGATGGCGTCTGATAATTTTTTCATGGCATACTCAACCTCGGTATCGTAGTGACCGGCAACATCCTGCAGCAATTCCTCAAGGCTGCCGGATTCTTCACCGATGGCTACCATGTTAATGACCATGGGTGTAAAAAATTTTGCTGAACGCAACGGCTCCGCAATACCGCGACCCTCGGCCAGACGATCCTTGATGCCTTCCAGTTCATGGGAAATTGCAGCATTGTCAAGGGTGTCGCTCAAAATATCCATGGTTTGCAGAATATCCACACCGCTGGCCTGCAGGATGGCAAAAATACTGGCGAAACGGGAGATGGCGCTTTTCCTGAACAAAGGTCCCACAAGGGGCAATTTCATCACGGCCGCATAAAAAGTGTATTTGCCCTGATCGGTTTTGAGATAAAAATACAGTGCGCCAATCCCGACCACCAAAATACAGATCGCGATATACCAGTAATTGATGAGGAATTCATGCATGAGCAAACAGATTTGCGTCGGCAGCGGGAGTTTTAGGCCGGCACCTTTGAAAACACCGGCAAAACGAGGTATGACGGCCGTCAGCAGCACCATAAAGGCCACAAACAGAAAACAAACAACGATGATCGGGTACATCATGGCGGACTTAATGTCCGATTTAACCTTGTACTCATGTTCAATGATATAGGTCAGCCGATCGAGGACCTCGTTTAAGGCACCGCTTGCTTCACCGGCTCTGAGCATATGGCAGTATAAGGGTGAAAATACCTTTGGGTGCCGGCGAAAGGCCTCATACAAACTGGCGTAAGACTTTTAACAGAGACAACATCGGCACACCGGCGCGAATCAGCGTGTTGAATTGCTTGGTGAAAAGGATCAGTTCAGGTATCTTGACCGGAGATAAAAAATCAAGGGCGCTCCGTAACTGCGCACTCGACCCTGCCGATCTTTTTGCCCTGACCTTCGTCGGAATATATCCCTGGGCGGCCAGCAAACTGCCGGCTTTTTCAACGGAGTCGGCTTCGATTTCGCCGGTAGTGGTCTTACCGGCATCCGTAATGGCGCGGTAACTGAATTTTGCCATTTTAATCCTTTAATGAAATTATTATAACCACTAACCACACGAAAAAACACGAAACATTAGTTTCTTTTCCGATCAAACCGACCGTCTTGACGGCCAGTAGCTGGTCTGGCATCTGTCATCCGTCTTCTGACATCTCGAATGAAACATCAGGCCAATTTTTACAATAGATTGTTAAAATCCAGCCAAGAATTTACGAGACATCGCACTAGAACATCACCGCCGAGGCAGCCTCCTCTAACGAGGTAATCCCCCGGACAACTTTCTCTGCCGCATTTTCTTCCAGGGTCGTAAAATTGCCGGCTTCTTTTACTGCCCGGGCGATTTCATGGGCTGACTTTCTTTTCAATATTAAATTCTGAACCATATCATCGATAATCAATACTTCATACACACCGGTTCTTCCTTTATAACCGGTATGCATACAGTTGAAACATCCTTTGCCCTGTTGAAAGTTGGCGTTTTTCACTTGGTCCAATCTCCAGAATTGCAGGGCCTCCCGGGATGGCTTATAGGTGGTTTTACAGCTTGGGCAAATCTTGCGAACCAGCCGCTGGGCAAAGGAAACGATGATAACCGAAGCTACCAGAAATGGTTCGACGCCCATGTCGATAAAGCGGGTAATCGCACCCGGAGAGTCATTGGTGTGAAGGGTGCTTAACACCCTGTGCCCGGTCAACGCTGCCTGAACGGCGATAGTGGCGGTTTCGGAATCACGAATTTCCCCCACCATGATGACATCCGGGTCTTGGCGCAAAATGGACCGCAGCCCGCTGGCAAAAGTCATGCCGGCTTTGCGGTTCAGCTGAACCTGACGAATTTTATCAATGCGGTATTCAACCGGATCTTCGATCGTGATGATGTTGATGTCCGGTTGGTTTATTTTTTTTAATATCGAATACAGACTGGTGCTCTTACCACTGCCGGTGGGCCCCGTACTTAGTATCATGCCATGAGGCCTGGAAATCATGCTTTCAAGTCTTTCCTGGTCTCTTTCATTCATACCCAGTCTTTCAAGCGAGTAGATGCTACTGCTCGTATCCAGCAAACGCAACACCATGTTTTCGCCGTAAATGGAGGGAATCGTCGAAACACGGATATTGATATCCTTATTTTTCATTTTTACGGTGAAACGCCCATCCTGGGGAATCCTGGATATGGCTATATCCATATTGGAAAGGATTTTTAAGCGGGAAATAATCGGCAAGAACATTGATTTAGGAGGTGCCGGCACCTCGTGAAGTCTACCGTCCACCCGAAAGCGGATCTGAACGGATTCTTTTTCCGGACTGATATGGATATCGCTGGCACCTTCCCGGACACCCTGGGATAAAATGGAGTTAACCAACCGCACAACCGGTGCTTCTTCGGCCATACCCTGCAGGGAACTGACCTCCACATCTTCCGTAATCGTAGATTTCACGGCCGTTTTGTTGATTTCCATCTCTTCCATGTCTTCCAGCACACCGCCGATACCGGCATATGTGCCGTAAAGACTGCTGAGCAAACCATTCAAATGCTGTTCGGAGCAAATGATGGCTTCGACCTCGCAGTTAGTATACAGCTCGATGGCATCCAGCGCATTGATGTCCAAAGGATCAACCATGGCAATGCTCAGCAAAAGGCCGTTTTTCTGAAGCGGTGCCGCCTGGTACTTGTGGGCAATGTCAGCCGGAAGAAGATTGACCAGATCCATATCTATTGTGTAATTTTCCGGACGGTATTTCTCCAGGCGCAGCTGGTTCGATACCAGTTCGACAATCTGGCTCTCGTTGACGATTCCTTCGCGAACCAGAAATTGTCCGAGCTTCAATTGGCTCTTCTTTTGAAAGGGCAACGCCTCTGCCAGCTGTTTCTGAGTCAGCAGTCCGCCCTCGACCAGAATTTCTCCTAATTTCTTTCTTACTCTCAATTTTTATTCCTTACGATTGCTCTATGGTGCGCGGCTAAAATAGGGATTTGCGAAAAAAACGGTTTCCTGAGCCCACCGGGACAAAATCATTGATCCGGACGACAACTCCCCGGGAAGCTGCCCTTGCTGGGTGCGTGCGGATGATTCGTCTTTAAAGAGTTTACCCAGGACCACAGCAAACTTGGAGCCGCTTGCGGGATTCCAATAGGGAATCAGCCGCACGGGGGGCAAGCTGCCGGGATGATTTCTCAGGATGTTAAAAGCACCCTCAAGCGTGTCTGTCTCGTCTACCTTAATCCACCACACAGGGCTGTCCGCGGGTGTTATTTCGATAGGTATCGCCGGCAGCGATATAATCTGGCCGACTGCCACCCGATCCGGATTCTCTATATCGGGATTGGCAATTATGAACGATTTTAAATAGTTTGAGTTAAACCCGCCGTATACTTGCCTTATGATCCGCGACAGGGTTTCTTTGCGCTTCAAGGTAATTTGGCCTAAAATGGTCGCATAGGTGGGCTCAGGAGACAATTCAACTCGCGTATCTTGCACTGTTGAATCCACCGAAGCCACAATCGGGACCTTCTCTTCGATCCTTTCGGTCTTTAGCGGTTCTTCGAACTGATCCGCTGCCGGAGGGACAGCTTCGGGTTCGATGCGGTTCGGCGTATTTAAATCGCCGGGAACACTCCGGTCAGTGATGATCAATGTTTTGGCTTCAGGAATCGGATAGGTGATTTCAGAATTCGAATTTAGCAATAATTCCGTCTTAACTTCCCGCATGCCTTGGGATTGTTCCATTTTGAATCGATCCAGAGGCAAAAAAAACAACAGAATGACGGCCGCCGCACCGCCAATCACTACCGTAGCAACAAGCATTTTCCAGCGGCGCGATTCTTCCGTAAACACCCTTCGGGCGCACTTTCTTATTAGGAAATAGTTGCTCCTGGATCGATTCTGGATGATCATGGATAAAACACTTTGGTGGCACAAATTAATTATTTTTCGGGGATATCCGCCGGTGATGCGAAAAATTGCCCATAAAGCCGGATAGGTAAATAGATTCGGTTTTTTGCGGGAATTGCTGGATTTTTCCAGGCGGAATTTAATCATCCGCCGCGTATCAGGGAAACTCAAGGGTTTTAACAGGTGATAAAGACTGATGCGGTCGGCAAAATTGGGGTATTTCCGGACTGATTTTTCAAACTCACTTTGAGCAAAGATGACGATTTGAAGCAATTTGTATTCATTGGTTTCATAATTTAAAAATTCCCGCAGGATCTCCAGACAAAATGCCGGGATCTTCTGCCCTTCGTCAATAATGAGTACGGTGGTTATACCATGATCAACGCCTTTGCGGAACAAATGTTGCTTAATATACTCTTTGATCTGCCATTCGTGACTCCCCTGCGGCGGCTTTCTGCCTGTCAGCAATTTGGCTACCGTCGCCAGAAACTCGGAAGCGTAAAGGAAATGTGGATCAAGGATGAGATAGGTCTCCATTTCCTTTTTCTGGGCAGACCGGCGGATGAGCTGTCGGCAAATGGTCGTCTTACCGGTACCGACGTCTCCGATGATAACATTCAACCCCCGGCGAAGCAGCAATGAGAGTTCTAATTTTTGCAGGCAATCCAAATGCTGTCGGGAATTAAAAAAAAACTCGGGATCCGGCGAGTTTGAAAAAGGCTCTTTATTTAAATTAAGAATACTGAAGTAATCCATATTCTTAAGGTCTAACCCCTGCTGCTTTGGGTTTGAGAATATGCGGGGTAATGAAGATGAGCAATTCCTCCATTTGATCGACGCTGCTTTTGCGTTTAAACAGATATCCAAGCCCGGGAATATCCTCTAGAAAAGGTGTGCCGGTATTACCCCGGCTGGCCGATTCTTTGCTCAAACCGCCGATAACGATGGTCTGCCCATCCTTCTGAATGACATTGGTTTCGGCTTTTTTAGTGATGATCGTGGGATTTCCGAGTACGGTTCTGGTAAAGTCAGGCTCGTCTTTGTTTACTTTTATATCCAATTTAAGCGTCTCCCCGTCAATCACGTTGGGGGTAACTTCCAACCTGAGTACCGCATCCTTATACTCGACGTTCACCTCGCCGTCTTCCACCGTTTGAAAGGGAACCTCCTGGCCGCTCTCGATAAATGCCAGTTTGTTGTCCTGGGTTGTGATGGAAGGACTCGACAGAATGTGAAGCTTTCCCTGATCCTGCAGGGCCGAGAGTTGGACCGATAAAAGATATTCCCCCACCCGCGTATAGATGAGTCCAAGGGTCGCGGGATTAAAGCCGCCTATGGCTGCGGCCGGAAGATCAATCACCGATCCCGAGGTAACATCGACTGGCTGTCCGACATCGCCAAGTCCAGTATCAAACTGGTTCCCTCCAATAATGATGTTTTTGTCGCCGCTTTTACCTCTATAAGCGCCTCCCCACTGGATGCCCAACTCCCGGGCCACATCCTTGTTGGCCTCGACGATATAGGCTTCGATCAGAACCTGGGGCGTGGGGCGGTCAAGTTTTTTAACGATCGCCAGCATTCTGTCCATATCGCCTTTGATGGCCTGAATAATCAATGAGTTGGTATGCTCATCTACCAGGATCGATCCGGTTGGTTTACCGTTTCCGTCAACTGTAACAAATTGTTCAAGATTCGATTTGAGCTCTTCGGCTTCCGAAAATTTGACGGCGACAATCCTTGTCAAGGGAGGTTGGGCAAGCTTTAATTCTCGCCTGCGGGCTTTGGCTAGAAGATCGGCATCCATGTCTTCGGCCGTCATGATACGGATGATATTACCTTGCCATGCATAGCTCAATCCATGGGTTTGAAGGATACCCATAAACACCTCATCCCAGGGTGCCTCGTGGATATTGATATTAATTTTGCCGCTGACTTTTTCGTTGAGAATAATGTTCTGATCCGCCGCCCTGGCCAGGGCACGCAGCAGGACGGCCACATCAATATTATTCATTTTCATGCTGATCTTGCGGTTGGGGAGCGGTCTCGAGACTTCAAGCGCCTCTCTTGCATCCGGATCCTGCGAAACGATTTCAAAGGGTTCCTCATCAATCGGTGGCGGTTCCACCGGCGAATTCCCCTTTGCTTCTTCGGCCTTCACCCGCCACTGTTCATAAAAGGGATCCTGGATATCTTTTAAGTCCTTTTTATTGGAACACCCACCCAGCAACGCAACCATTATAATAAAATAAAATATTCCGAAACATTTTAATAGACGCCGATAACTATCCATATATCATCTGTCCTATTCAGTTTCTTCCAATGGAAGGGTCATTGTCTTCTTTTGTTTACCCGGAAAAGCGATGACGACACGGTTGGGAGAAATGCTTCGAATCGTATATTCACCCGGCTCCAATATGTCTCCGGCCTCATATTCCATCCCGTTTATGATCGCCAGTCGTTTATCTCCCATCTCCAAAAAACCGGTATACATTATTTTAGTCGTTAATACGGGTTGTGGACTTTCCGCTTCTTCCTCGAACGCTTTGGGTTCAATTTGAATGAATGGGTCCTGTTTCCACTTGGTTTCGGCCTTTTGTAAAACGTAAGCTAAATTTTTGGAAAGTCCGGTCGTTGTTTTTCCAGCTACCTTATTGATAAACGTCTCGAGTACTTTTTGTTCATTGCCGTCAAATACGGTAGCTGTCTGTTGCAGTGAAGGTAGAAACCAAATGTAAATGCCGTAACCCACTGCCAGTATCATCAGACCGACCAATATTTTCTCTCTTTTTGACATGCGATAATATTCTTGTTGCAGGTTGGCAAGGCTCTGAGACAGATTCCTTTTTTTTTAAGCCCATTCTCATAAAACGCAGAGAGCCTTATTGTTGAGCCAACCAGACTTTAAGTTTAAACTCCCTGGAATCCTCAATAGCCCGAATGTGGATCTCTTCAATCTGCTCCAGGGAAGGGATGGTTCCCAGATCCACCAGAAAATCGCGAAATTTTTTAAAATCACCTGTCGCATGGATGCGCAACACCAAGTATTCAGTATTATTCTCCAGCGCATAGACATCGGTTTGAATATCGCGCAGCGTAAGGCCGTAGCGCCGGGCTATTTCAAGCAGACGTTCTGAAATCTTGTTGATATCACCGCGGGCCAGTTTAACTTTTTTGGTTGCAGGTAACTTCGTCGGGCCTTTTTTCTTAACCTGTTTCAGCAGATTGTCAAAAACCGGCTTAAGCATTCGCTGCTCATTGATGCGAGCATTGATTTTTTCGATGTCCCGGTCTAATTCAGCCGACATTTTCTGGGTCGGAACGATGATCAACAGGACAAATACAAGAATCCCTGCGCCACATATTAAGAAATTAATGAGGCTCTGGGCCGGCAGAATTGAATTTATTTTTTGCATTTTATCATATAAGTTTTAATCGCGCGCTGAATCTCAACCCTTCCTTATTTTCAAAACGTTCAAACGATTTCTTGTTTATTGTGGGTTGATCGAATAGAGGCGAATTTCTAAGCTCCATTAAATAATCGGCCAATGTGGACTCCAGAATCAGGCGATTACCCTGCACAATTCCATCCAGTATCAAGGTACCCTTTTCCTTTGTATTGCCTTTTGCCGGTGTTTTCTCCTTTCCCATTTGGTTATTCACTTGTGTCGATACGCTGAGCAAACGGATATTGATCGGTGTAAGTTCCGTGATTTCACTGATGACGGCCACAGGTAAATATTTTTTTCCGATTTCTTTAACCTTGCGAAAATTGGCCTGAGTCTCACTTACTAGTTTTATTATAAGGTTTTTGTCTACCCGCACGGCAAATTCATCAAGCCGCCGGCGTAACTTTAGCAGATTGAATTCCTTGGCCTCAATCTGACGATCCTGCCAGTAGGTCACACCAACGCAAAGTGCCATCAACAATAAAAATCCCGCTAAGACAGCCCGATTTATCCGCTGGCTGCTGACAGATTTTTGTTTGTCTTTGTAGGTGTACAAAAAATTGGGGGTCAGCTCATTTCTGGAGAGTGCCATCCCCATAGCCGGCACATAAGAGCTTCGTTCCGATGCGGATTCAGGGCTCGGCACCAATGATAGAAAATTGGAGTTTTCCGCAAAGGGGTCCAATTTTTCAGTTGTGATGTCGAGTTCCTCACCGATATATTGTAAAATTCGTTTATGTGGATCCACACCGCTGGAAATATATAATTTGCCCACTTTAGCGTTTTCATAGTGCATCGCAAAATGTCGCAAAGTTCTCTCCACCTGCTGAACCAGTCGCTCCAGAGCCGGCAAAAACATCTTAAACAACCTATCCTCTTTAAGAAGCCGCTGTTTTTCCTCCACAGCGGCCGTAAGGATGTCATGACTTTCCCCGAAAAACAGCTGATGGGCCTGTTCCAGTTCATATTTTAGCTTCTTTTTTATGGCCCGTATCCTGGCGGTGTCTTTCGTCGGTGATCGCGCGATGGAAAGTTCAAATAAATTACCTTCAATTTCTGTGCGCAGGGCTTCCAGCATGGTTTTCACACCAGCTTTGATACCGCGAGAAAGCACGAGACTTCCTTCGGAAAAAATATCGATGCGGGACCAGTCCCGTCCGATATATAAGCTAGAAATGTGCGCTTCATCGGACTTAATCCGCCTGGTTCTCATGAGATTTTGCAAGGCAAAAGGAACGATCGAAATGCCCGTCAGGGGGAAGCCGGTTTTGCTGAAAAGATCTTTGAGATCCTTTATTTCAGACTTAGGGGCTGTGTAGGCCATTACATCGATTTTAGGTTTATCATCCTCCTCGACATCACCTAGAACCTCAAAATCGAAAAGCATCTCTTTCTCATTAAAAGAAGAAATTTTTTGGAATGACCAATAGACGGAATTAGGAACTACCTTAGGATGGACTTTCGGTATCCGCATCCGACGAGTTTCCACTCTGGCTGAAGGGATATTACACCAGATTTCAACGTTTTTTAAATAACCGCAAAAGTTGGTCAGAATCGGTTTTAAAAATTGATGAAATCGGGGGCTTTCGCGGGAGAAATCGGGTTCAAAGGGAACTCTGACAAACTCGAGCATTTTAAACTTGTGATCCGAGATGCGCTGAATCTTGATCATTTTCAGATCATCATGTCCCAGATCCACCCCCACCGAAAATGCTTTTCTAAAAGTCAACGGAATGCTTAATAGGTTTTTTAGTCGATGACCGCTTGCTATCTGGGAGCCGACATTGGAGGGTGGGTGCTCCGGTTTATTGTCGTCGCGTATCAGGTCAAGCAGTCTTTCAGTTGATGATATTTCATCATATTTTGCCAAATTCTTTCTCCATGCAGCTCAGACGATACCAGATTAGTAACGGGCAACCAGATACTACAAAAAATATGAAAATGACCATCAAAAATTACCGGATATTAAACCGCTAGAATAATTTACATAAACTGTCTGAAATGTCAAGAAATAACACTTACGGTCATAGAACCGTTGTCGTATGCATAGGGGAATGTATGTCTCGTTGGCAGCCCTGTTTTGTTTGTGTGCGCGCAATCTGAAAATTTGATGGCTTTTAGATAAAAAGTAATTATTTTCAGATCCCCAATGAAAATAATCAATTTTACAAGCAATTACCTGGAATTTGGAAGCTGCCAATTCTGCTGGCCCAGTTGACAAACCAGGGTGTTTTTGGTACCAACATTAATATAACATTATGATTTTTATAAATATTACAAATATTCAAAATTTCATTCAAAAGGAATGAGAAACAATCCGAATTGAAAAGTTCTGATCGAGCTTTTTGCGGGATACGCTCAAAGATCAGAACTGGCTTATTTTGCTCAAATATCAGGACGGAAACCCGCCAGTATAGCGACCAACAGTTGGCAAAATATAAAAAAAACTGTATTGGACCGAACCCTGACGGCTCTGTTTAATGCGAATCCTCACTTGTATAATTTAATGAGGATCTATCAGCGGCCTGGCATTCTTTATTGTTGTCAAACAGGAGAAAAACCGCTAAGATCGCCCTACATCCGATCGGACCAATTTTCCTGTTGTTAACATTTGAAAACAGGCCTATGTCATTTTGTGACGAAATATTAAGCGGACCAATAAAATAGGCATATAATTATTATGGAACCCACAATTATTGGTGTCAGTAAAAACATCCACAGAATAAAGGAACTGATCGGCCAGGTAGCTGATACCGGATTGAATACCGTCGTCTACGGCGAAACCGGCGTCGGCAAAGAACTGGTGGTCCAGAATCTTTATCAGAAGTCCAATCGGGTCGGCAAACCTTTTGTCAAGGTCAACTGCGCTGCGTTGCCGGATACGCTTCTTGAGAGCGAAATGTTTGGCTACGAGCAAGGTGCCTTTACCGGAGCCGAACGCCGCAAACGGGGTAAATTCGAACAGGCAAACGGCGGGCTTTTGTTTCTAGACGAAATCGGCGATATGTCACTTTCACTACAGGCAAAGCTGCTGCATGTGTTGCAAGGGGGTGATTTCAGCCCGTTAGGTTCCGAAAAAAACGTCAAAATGGGTGCCTGGATCATTACAGCCACCAACCGTGAACTCGAAGGCGACATGGTAAACGGTAAATTCAGAGAGGATTTATATTACCGCTTAAGCACGATTAAAATACACATTGAACCTCTTCGAAACAGACCGGAAGACATCCCACTTCTCATAGATCATTACGTCAAAACCTACGCCGCACAGTTCAATGGCAAACAATTGTTAACTCCCAGCCAGGAAACCATAGAGAAACTGACCGCTTACCACTGGCCAGGTAATGTCCGTGAATTGCAAAATGTTTTGAAACGTATCATGATCTTGGGTAGCAGCGAAGACAGTCTTGATGATATGCTTATCGGAAATAAGCCCCGGCCACAAGAAGCCGGTTTGAAGGCATCTGCAGACCCGTATCTAAGCCCCGCGGATTTATCGGAATTTGATATAAAAAACCCGCCGGACCTTTCTTCATTGTCATTAAAGAAGATCAAGAAAAAAGCGATTGTCCGTGTTGAAAAAGAAATTATCTCCTATGTTCTTGAAAAAACCGGTTGGAACCGCAGCAAAGCGACCAAAATTTTAAATATCAGCTATAAAACCTTGCTTTACAAGATTAAGAATTTAGAGATTGAGCCTCCGGATGGTACAAAAGAATAAGCTGGTAAAAATATATATTGAATTCTTTTCTTAACATTGATATGTCAGTGTTAATGCAATTTAAATATGCTTAAAAGAAAGGTTTTATTGTATATGATGGAAGGAACTGTCAAATGGTATAGTGAAAAAAAAGGCTATGGCTTTATCGAAACCGAAAACGATGGGGATGTCTTTATGCACAGTCGCAGCATCAAAGATCATGGCTTTTTTTTGTTGCAGAAATCGGACAAAGTCACATTTGAAATAAAGGAGACCCGTCACGGGCGACAGGCAGCCAACGTCCGAATCGTAAAATAAATTTTTTGGGAAATAGCTTAGAGAACTTGATTTATTTTAAAAAAGGTTTAAGATACCAGAATATGCATCTTTGATGATGCAGCGGTTTCTTTCTTGGGGGGGAATTTCATTTGCCAAGGGGGCAATAACCTGAAGTTTGGAACCACGACTTTTTTTTGAAAGGAGATTGTCACGATGGCTAGTGGAACAGTAAAATGGTTCAGTGATCAAAAAGGATTCGGGTTCATCGAACAGGAAAATGGGCCCGACGTATTTGTTCATCATTCAGGTATCAATGCGTCTGGATTTAAATCCCTTAATGAGGGTGACCGCGTTACATTTGATATAGAGCAAGGACAAAAAGGGCCTGCCGCCACAAATGTTACTGTAGAATAGGAGTTTCTTTAAAACCAAAAAGGCACTACCGCCGGTAGGCGTTAAGTGCCTTTTTTTTAGCCAAGACAATATATTGGGTTAACCGGTTGATTCGTTAAGTATTTGACGACTAAAAATACCATCATATCCGCACTTAAGCTGGGTTGAATCTACTTGCGAGTAACTTATCACCACCTCAGACTTAAACCCTGTAATGAAGCCTATCCGTCAGCTGCACAGCCGCGGTATAGGGATCAACTTTTCGATTTTTGAGGTCTTCAATGATAACCTTGTAGAGGGGTGAATCGCTGAGATTGTCAAATATTCTACCCGCGGCCATCTCCATGACGAATTTTTTAAAGTACTGAAATTCCCGTTTAAAGTTATACTCGCTTAACGTACCAGTGTCGACTAAAAATTGCCGATGGTTTCTGAACGTATCCACTAGCTCAGCGATACCCTGGCTTTTTACGGCATTTGTTTTTAAAACAGGCGGGCGCCAACCATTATTAGATGTGGGTTTCATTTCGAGCATCAAGCGCAGTTGCGCGACCATATCATCCGCCCCCGGTTTGTCCGCTTTGTTCACAATCAATATGTCTCCAATTTCAAGCAGTCCGGCTTTCATGCACTGAATTCCATCACCCATTCCCGGCAAACTGATCACTGCAGAAGTATGCGCAAACTGAGCTATTTCTACCTCGTCCTGCCCAACCCCCACCGTTTCAATAATGATCGCTTCATACCCCATGGCATCAAACACCAGTACCGTCTCCCGGGTAGTCTTGCTCAATCCACCAAGATGACCTCGGGTGGCCAGGGAACGGATAAAGACCCCGTCATCATCGGTATGAGACCGCATCCGTATCCGATCGCCCAGCAGGGCACCCCCTGAAATAGGACTGGAAGGATCAATGGCCACCACGGCAACTTTCGTGCCGCTTTGGCGAAATTCGCTGATGATGCAATTTACCAGGGTCGATTTGCCGCAACCCGGCGGCCCGGTAATGCCCATAACATACGCATTTCCGGTAATGGGATAAAGAAGCTTGAGTATCTCCATCCCTTCCGGGTCGTCCTCCTCCAGCAGACGAATTAAGCGGGCTCCAGCCAGCTGGTCGCCGCGGATGATTTTTTGTACTATATTTTTCATACTTAGGCCCTTTGTCCGTTTTTTCTGACATTATGTTGTAAGGAACAAAAGGTGTCAGGTGTCGGGTGTCAGGGAAAAGAGATGTTAGACACTGAAACCTGACACCCGACACCTATATAAATTATCAATGTGCTTGCTGCCCTGCAGGGCCATTTTTTCCGAGCGAAGTCTCGGAAAAAGCTTAGTACTTATTTATTGTAATCACATCATGTTTGCGCATGATTTATGCCATAGCCAGATTGAATATTTTAGCCTCCGGCTCGCAGATCCTACTGCTATCGATTTAAATTGAAAAGACAGAGCGAAGCCTCCGGCTCGTAGGGGATTTAGCGCTACGCCTCGGAGAGCGATACAACAAATCTTCAATCTTAAATTGTCAATATTCAATTCCGGCTTGTCCGAGTTGGGAAATATCAATTTGTTGAAAAAGATGTCAAGCCAAATAACTTTGCTGGTTTCCATCTAAAAGATATTGCGGTATTTTTTTCTTGACTAAACAGCAATGTAGCTAATATATAGCTATAAAGTAAATTTACTCCCTTAAATTCGAGATGGTCGTTAAAAATTATAATATATTGATATAATTTTAAATTTTGATAAAAAGGAGAATATTATGGCTGATTTGAGCTGGCTGCCGAGAGAATCCGGAATCAAGAACCATTTTCTCTGGGGTGAGGAATATTTTTCAGATGAAGCCCCTGGGGTCATGTACAAAAATAAACCCATCCTCGACCCCGAGGGAAATCCAGTCGATGATCTCTATTCCGCATGGATTACGCTAAACAACCCCAGACAGTACAACTCTTACACCACCGAAATGGTCAAAGGCGTTATCGCCGCTTTCCAGCGCGCTTCCGCAGATGCTTCCGTGGTAGCGGCCGTTTTCACCGCTGCCGGTGACAAGGCCTTTTGTACCGGTGGAAACACCAAAGAATATGCCGAATATTATGCCGGAAGGCCACAGGAATATGGTTCCTACATGGATCTCTTTAACGCCATGGTTGACAGTATTCTTAATTGTAAAAAACCCACGATATGCCGGGTGAACGGCATGAGGGTCGCCGGGGGGCAGGAAATCGGGATGGCGTGTGATACTGCTGTTTCAAGTGACCTGGCCATATTCGGTCAGGCGGGACCGCGACATGGCTCCGCGCCGGACGGGGGCAGTTCGGATTTTCTTCCCTGGATGCTGCCCATGGAACTGGCCATGTGGAACTGCGTCTCCTGCGAGATGTGGAGTGCATATAAAATGAAACAGCTGGGACTCATTTCCAAATGTGTACCGGCCATTAAGGATAACGGCAAGTGGGTGCGCAATCCCGCCGTTATTACGGACAAATATGTCGATGACGGCGAAATTGTATACGGTGAATTTAAAACCGGAGATGATGCAAAAAAGGCCCGGGAATATGTCAAAACGGCAAAGACTGATTTTGAACTCCTTGATACCGAGGTCAATAAAATTCTGTGGACATATACCAACCTGTTCCCTGGATGTCTGATAAAAAGCGTGGAAGGCATCCGGCTGAAAAAGAAATTTTTCTGGGATCAGGCCAAGACCATCAACCGTCACTGGCTGGCTGCGAATATGAATTCGGAAGCGTATCTCGGATTTAGTGCTTTCAATACCAAAAAAATAACCGGTCAGGATGTGATCGATTTTATTGAATTTCGCAGACGTCAGGCCAGAGGTGAAGCATTTGACGCCGAATTCATGGCGGCGGTGCTGGGAAAACCCAAAGAATAATTCAACTGATGAGGTATTTGGTACTAGGTATTAGGTACTGGTATCGGGGAACTTTTCCAGATTTTTATATTTCACTATACGGAGATATATAAAATTTACGCCGATTTGAGTATCGCTCAATTAGGGTTTTACCAAATTCAAACCATGGAGGACAAGATGCAGCTGGGAGGAAAAAATGCCTTGATCACCGGTGGATCCCAGGGAATCGGAGCCGCTGCCGCCCTTGAACTGGCACGGGAAGGGGCCAATATCTGCCTCACCTACCGTAAACACGAAGCCGAAGCAAAGAAATATGCAGAGGAAATTGAACAAATGGGTCGTAAAGCCCTGGCGCTGCAATGCGACATCGCGTCTTTTACCGACGCCGAGCGGGTGGTCAAATCTGCCATGGAAGCCTTCGGCAGTCTCGAAATCCTGGTAAACAATGCCGGGATGAACTGGGACGGCGTATCCTGGAAAATGTCAGAAGAACAATGGGATCGGGTTCTGGAGGTCAACCTCAAAGGATACTTCAATTTTACCCGCCAGGTCGCTCCCGTTTTCAAAGATCAGAAGTACGGCAAAATCATCAATATTACTTCCATTAACGGACTACGTGGCAAATTCGGTCAGACCAACTATTCCGCCTCCAAAGCCGGCATTATCGGATTTACCAAGGCACTGGCAAAGGAGTTGGGTGCTTTCGGGGTAAATGTCAATGCCGTCGCCCCCGGGCTGATTGAAACAGCCATGCTGAAAAAAAGCGAGGCCAGAGACAAGATTATTGACCTGGCGATGGCTGAAAGTGCCCTCAAACGGGTAGGACAGCCTGAAGATCTGGCAAACTTGGTGGCGTTTCTGGCATCCGATAAAGCCAGACACATCACGGGCGAAGTGATTAAAATAGATGGCGGACAGTACATCTAAAGTGAGCTAAAGTGCCTAAAGTAGACTCACCGGAACTAAGGTATTTTTGAAATGAGCTAAAATGACTAAAATTTAAAATGAACTAAAATAAAGAATGATTTGAACCTTAATTTTAGGCATTTTAGACATTTTTTATTTTAGGCATTTTTCAAGGAGATTACTAATGGGAAAAGTAGCAATCATCGGAGTCGGTCAGAGTACGTTCGTTCGCTCGTATCCCGGTTCAATCCGCGAGATGGCATTCGAGGGGTTTAAGGAGGCCATGCAGGATGCTCAAATTGCGACCACAGATGTTGGCGCCTCGGTCATCTGTTCTGCACCCGAGTACGACAAACAACGATCGCCGGCAGGTGTGTTCGCCGAGTATCTCGGTCTCAATCCGCAACCCACCTTCTATGTGGAAAGCCTTTGCTCATCGAGCAGCATGGGCCTGAGGTTGGCATACTCGCTGATAAAATCAGGGCTACACGATGTCGTGGCCGTCCTCGGTTTTCAGAAAATGTCGGAAATCTCGTCTTCCGAATCCCAGGAACGCATGGGCCGTGGGGCCGATATCCAATGGGAAAGTCCATTCGGCACGATGATGCCGGCCTACTATGCCATGTATGCCCGCGGCCACATGGAAAAGTACGGCACCTCCCCTGATGACCTCGCCAGAATCCGGGTAAAGGCCGCCACCTATGGTCAATTGAATGAAAAGGCCGTCTACCGCAAACCGGTCACATTCGACATGTTCTCGGATCCCGAAAATCGAATGTCCGGCCCGGTGGCCAGTCCGCTGCGGGTAGGCGACTGCTGTGCCAACGCCGACGGCAGTTCCTGCATCATTGTTGCCGGCGAAGAAAAATCAAAAACCTTTAGTAAAAAGCCGATTTGGATCATGGGCCTGGGGGCCGCCACAACCAGTGTGAATCTTGCCGGCAGAGATTTATTTTCGGGCCTTACAGTGGCACAGGAAGCCGGTAAGCAGGCTTATAAGATGGCAGGTGTCACCGCCGCCGACATTGATGTCGCCGAAGTCCATGACTGCTTCACCATCGCGGAAATGATGGCTTATGAAGATCTTGGCTTTGCAGCTCCGGGGCAAGGCAAAGAACTGATTAAAAGCAAAGAAACCTATAAGGAAGGCAGCATACCGGTAAATGTGGACGGTGGATTGCTGTCCAAAGGTCACCCGATCGGTGCCACCGGCGGATCCCAGATCAGGACCATTGTTCTGCAGCTCAGGGATGAAGCCGGAGACATACAGGTGAACAATCCGCAAATCGGACTGGTCCATAATATCGGTGGGGTCGGCCTTTATGGCAATGTCACCATACTGGGCCGGTAATTAATAAGTTTTTATTTTATAACGCGATTTTCCTGCAGTTAATTTATCGCCAGATTCTTGGTATTGGAATAATGGAATGGTGGAATAATGGAAATATGGGTAGGAATTAATTTGGAATTTATCTAAATCTTAATTTAAAAATAGACCTTTTCAGAATTTGCCACCCAACATTCCAGCATTCCAATATTCCATCATTCCAGTGTAATGTAGATTGAATTCTCAGCGTTGAATGAAATTTTAAACTGTATGATTCCGGTTTGGCCGGGACAGGGAGGATGCATATGGGTAAAAAAGAAGTGGACGATCGGTTTAAGAAATTCGGAACGGTTAGTTTTACCTCAATTACCAAAACCAATGACTTCATCGACTACCTGGAAAGCGGTAAGATCATGGGCACGCGCTGCAAGGATTGCGGCCTGACCTTTTTCCCGCCCAGGTCGGACTGCTACCAATGCCTGCCCGGTGATATGGAATGGTTTGAAGTATCCGGTACCGGGAAGTTGATCACATACAGCAAACTGGAATATGCACCCATCGGATTCCAGGATGACGTTCCCTATTGTATCGCCCTGCTGGACTACGGCGATTATAAGGTCTTCGGCCGAATTGACCGTGACCTTGCGGAAGAAGAAATAAAACTGGGAATGGAGATGAAAACCGCAGCAAACACGCTGCCCAACGGGCAGTTGAATTATGTGTTTCAAAAGGTTTAAAGGTTCAACGTTCAAGGTTCCGGGTTATTAATGCCCTGAACCTCTTTTATGAAACTTAATTCATTTAGACAGGATTTACAGGATTAACAGGATTTTTTTGTTTAGTATGGTTATATCCTGTCCATCCAGCCTGCCGGGGCGAAGCGTTTTAGCGAAGACTGGTTAATCCTGTCAGAAAAATAAAATTGTATTTCGTTAAGTTTTTTATTCGATTAAACTGGCCGCTTTTCAGGCCAGCGGCGGGGCTGAACCCTGAACCTATGAACCCCTTATTACAAGGAACAAGAGCCATGTCTGAACTAAAGCACTTAAAATTTGAAAAGATTGATGCTGTTGCGCGGATCACGCTGAATCGGCCGAAATTCAATATGATGAACATCGAGATGATGGCCGAGCTCAATGACCGCCTTGAGGCCCTTGCCAACGATAACGATCTCAAGTGCATTGTTTTCGCTGCTGCCGGCAAGCACTTTTGTACCGGGGTGGAGGTAGCCGATCACAAGCCGGATAACGTCAATGACATGATTGCCACGTTCAACCGTATTTTTGAGCTGACCGAACAAATAGAGGTGCCCCTTATAGCAACCGTCCAGGGGTATTGTCTGGGTGGAGGGATGGAATTGGCCATTGCCTGTGATATTATCGTTGCCGCTGAAAGCGCTCAATTCGGGCAGCCGGAAATAAAGGTCGGCTTTTTCCCGCCTTACGCAGCCATACGTTTACCGCAGATAGTAGGACCCGCCAGGGCCATCGAAATCTGTACCACGGGAAAATTTTACAGTGCCGAAGAGGCCCGGCGGATGGGGATGGTTGCCTATATGTCCGAAGATGACCGGCTTGGCGAGACAACCGATAAGATCATCAAAGAAATTCAGGCCAACAGCCCGCTGATTATCCGTTTGAACAAAAGGGCCGTCAGGCAGCATACGGGCATGGCTTTTAAGCCGGCCTTGGCAGGAGTCAGTGATTTATTCCTGGACACGCTGATGAAAACCGAAGACACGCTGGAAGGCATCGCAAGCTACGAAGAAAAGCGCAAACCGGTGTGGAAGAACAAATAGAAATGAATATTGAAGATTGAAGATTGAAGATTTGAGGTATGCTGTCATTTTTATTTTTAGTTTATCCTTGCTTCATAATCCAATTTTCGATGTCCAACCCGAGCCAACTATGGGTTTGTTCTGATAGAATGTTGTCAGAAATTGGCGGTATATTAAATTTTAATCTACAGGCCATATTAATTCGATAGAATGCCACAATTATTCAATCTTCAATCTTCAATTTACAATTTTTATGGGAGTACTTATGCTACAAATCAATAAAATCGGTGTCATCGGAGCGGGTAACATGGGAAGCGGTATCGCTCAGAAAATCGCGCAGGAAGGATTAAGCGTC
>CALZJV010000125.1 GCA_945787595.1 uncultured Desulfobacterales bacterium
AAGATCCGGGTCCAGCTTCCGGCCCCGCCTCCGGCTCGTAGACCCGAGCCTACGGGTCGGAGAGTAGGCCTACAGCCCGGCTTCCAGCTCGTAGAGCCTACAGCTCGGAGAGAGGGAGGACCAGGTTTTCGTTAATAGAATAAACGCGCCGAGTGACGCCGAGATTGGGCAAAAAGGCTATTTATGGATGGAAACTACCTGTCCGTCGTGGGTTGCGTGCTAAGGCGCGGTATACCTTTCTCTTTTCTGGAAACTGTTTTCCTTCCGACATTGGCCAGGCCGATCAAACCTGATCCGAACAAGAGCAAGGCAACTGGTTCGGGGATGGCTACGGTTATCCCAGGAAAAATAGCAACCGTCGCTGAGACATTATTTACCATTAATATAAAGCCCACAGTTATAAATGCTAAGAACACAAAAATTTTTTTCAATTGTTCCGTCCTTTTTTCCACCACCACTAAAATTGTATAATTGCTGTATGAATGGTACCGGCTTGCACATGATCCATACAATTTTTTACGATCATGCACAGGAGATGCGCTCAGAATGGATAAAATAGTCACTCAATTTTGGTCCGAATAGACTATATTTCCCCCAAAAACTTAAACTAACGTTTGCAAAATGCAAATATCACGCCAAATTGATTTTTTACTTTATCTAAATCCATTGAAATTTTGTTTGTTTTTTCAATTGCTTAGATTCATCACTTTTCGTCGGGATTGCTGGACTGTGGTTATTTCGACAAATTGTTACCTTTTCTTCCCAATTTTAGGTAAAAAATTCTATAGATCTAATTACAGGCTGCTTGAGCACTTTTTTAAACATCGGGAGCCCCCAGATAAATATGGTCGAACCTTGAATTCGAGTACTAAGTATGCTACGATTTTCGGCAATTTAGACACGTTAGGCACTTTTTCGTATATCCACCAAAGAGGAGACCCAATGTTCCGCTTGAAAGTCATTTTTTTCTCTTTTTTGATCGTTTCACTGCTTGTTTTGGGGTGCTCTTCCGACGAAGAGAAAAAGGTTTCTCATTTTGAAAAGGGTTTGGCGTATTTTGAAAAGGGTGAGCTTAAAAGCGCCAGACTGGAGTTTAAAAACGCCGTTCAGATCGATCCCAAATATGTGAATGCTTATCAAAAATTGGCAGAAACCAATCTTAAACTCGGTGATGCCCAGAACGCTTTCAGGGTCTATTCCATTGTTGCCGAACTGGACCCCGATAATATTGAAGCCCAGCTGAAACTGGCCACCTTTCTGATGCTGGCCAAGAAACCTGAAGAATCCAGGGAAAAAGTGGATCTGGTCCTACACCGCGAGCCCGACAATATTGATGCTCTGCTGTTGCTCGGCGGGCTTTACGGCCTGGAAAACAACCTTCTTGACAGGCAACAGGTCCCTGCTTATCTGGGTCTTTCCCAAGTTCTGGCGGCCCGGGAAAACCTTGGGGCGGCTGAAAGCACCTTGCAACAGGCCGTTGTTATCGATCCGAAATCCCTCAAAATCAGGCTGGCACTGTTTAATTTTTACGTGCGCGAAGCAAAATTTGACCAGGCTGAAAGCCTGATAAAAGAGATCATCGCGGCTAACCCTGAAAACGATCAGGTGTATGTTGTCATGGGCAATTTTTATTTCAAGCTGGCAAAACCCGACCTTGCAGAGGCAGCCTATCTCAAAGCAGTTGAGCTTAGCCCCGCTAACATCGACAACCGACTGATTCTGGCCGATTTCTATACGGCTGCCGGGCAAAAAGAAAAAACCCTTGAAACCTTTTTGCAAACCCTGGAAATTGAACCCGATAACATCCAGGTCATGCATGCCCTTGCCAGACATTATCTGAATCAGGGCAATCTTGAGGAAGCCGAAAAGCAGATTGCAGAAATCCTGGAAAGGCAGCCCGGCTATTTTCCGACCCGCATGCTCAAAGGCGAACTGCTGGTCCAACAAATGGAGCTTGAAACCGCGTTGTCTCTATTTGACCGGTTGATCACGGAAGAACCCGGCTCCGCGCGGGCGTATTACTTTAAAGGTTTGTCGCATTTTGGCCTAGGCGATTTCAATCTTGCCAGTACAACGCTTGCCAAAGCCATTGAACTTGACTCCGCCTTTTTCAAGGCGCGTCTGCTGCTGGCTGAGATCTATTTTCGCAACCGTGATTTTACGCTGGCACAAGAGCAGGCCACACAGGTCCTTCTAACACATCCTCGCAATTACCAGGCGTGGTTGATGCTTGGCAATGCCTACATGTATCAGAACAAAATCGAAGAAGCCACCGACACATTCAAATCGCTGATTGAAAAAGCGCCGGACAACCCTATGGGATACTATCGGTTGGGGGTTTTGCAGCGGATGTTACGTCAGTACGATGCAGCTTTAGACAATTTTGAAAAAGCAATATCCCTTAATCCGCGGCTTATCGACGTGTTCACTAATATCATTGGGATTCAAGCAGCCAAAAAAGAATATACCATGGCTTTAAAACGCTGTGATGGGCAACTGAAACAATACGCCGATTCGCCGGAACTTGCCGCCGTGGTCTACGATTTGAAAGGCGATCTGTTTCTGGGGCAGGGAAAGAAGGCGGCGGCGATAGAATCCTTCCAAACGGCCACCCGGGAGGACCCGAATTATTTAAGACCGTATTACACACTGGCGGGAATCTATCTGGAGGAAAACCAGGAGAAGAAAGCTGTCGCCCAGTACAAGGATCTGCTCGAGGTCAATCCGAACCAGGCCCAACCCCACATGCTTCTGGGTATCATTTATGATACGCAAAAACGCTATGACATGTCTGAGAAGCATTACCGGTCCGCCCTTGATGTCAACCCTGAATTTGCCGCTGCGGCTAACAATCTGGCGTTTATCCTGGCCGATCAGGATAAAGACATCGACGAAGCTTTGCGCCTGGCCCGCATGGCCAAAGAAAAACTGCCGAACAGTCCCTACGTCATGGACACCCTTGGCTGGGCTTATTATAAAAAAGGACTGTATGGTTCGGCCATCGGTGAGTTTTCAGACAGCCTGGCCCAGATTCCTGAAAATGCGGCGGTTGCCTACCATTTGGGCATGGCATATTATAAAAACGGCGATGCTCAGAAAGCCAGGATCGAGCTGGAAAAAGCCTTGGGATTGGATGAGAATTTTGATGGGGCTGAGCAAGCAAGGCAGGTGTTGGCGGAGCTGTGAGATCGTAGATTGGATTGATTCGGTTGATTACGTTGACGATGTTGAATGAGTTGAATAAGTAGACTAAGAGAATTTTGAATTTTGAATTCTTAGTTTTGAATTTGAAACTAAGCATTATCTTTTCACTTTTCACATTCTTTTCGCTTTTCCGAAATACCAAATTAATTCAAAATTAAAATCTCAAAATTATAATTCTGATTCCAATCAACCCAATAACCCAGTCCACTTAGTCAACTCAATCAACTCAATCATCTCAATCAACCAGTCAACCTAGCCAACTCAGTCATCCTATCCTTCTGTGAATTTCTTTTCCTATTTTTGTGAATTTTTTTTCCACTTTTCCCACCTTAATTGGCCTATCGCCTTAGGAAAATACCAAATTAATACATTATGATTGAGGAAAAATGAAAACAGATGCCAATAAATGGCATTAATTTTCATAGGATACGGCATCCATTTTCAGGTCCCGGTCTTCCATCCGAAAAAAATCTTAAATACGGCATATACTTTGCAATTTGCAATAATATTCAACATTTTGTGGTAAATCATTTTCGCCACTAAGACACCAAGACACAAAGTTAGGTTAAACGGTTGTCAATCAGTTTTTCTTAGTGTCTTTGTGCCTTTGTGGCAATTTTTCCGTTTTATCCATAGTGGGGCGGTTAAAAAGTATGAGCCAATCTAAGGTCGTTATCCTCGAAAAAAGCCAGCGCCGCAGGGAATATCTCAGAGCCCTGGTGTCGGATTGGGGGCACCTGACGTTCATATTTGAGAAGGCAGCCATTTGTCTGGACAACCTGCGTCCGCTCGAACCGGATCTGATCATTTCGGGACCCTTATCTCATGGCAGAATGGACCGGTTTGTCAGTACAGTCAAAATGATGGACGGCGACCTGCCCGTGCTGATTATATCAAGTGACCCATCACTTAATAATTTTGCAGCCTATAATGGCTTCAAGGATGTCAAAGTTTTTAAGAAAAATTTTGAATCTAGCGAAATACAAGTCGCAATCAACCAATTACTGCACAATAGATTTTTCAGCACCAATGTTAGCAAGCCGCAAAGTCCTGTGATCATCGGCAACAGCCCTGAAATATTAAAGATCAATAAAAGGATTGCAGAGATAAGCCGGTTAGACGAGCCGGTTCTCATCCAGGGAGAGCCTGGTACCGGTAAGGAATTGGTCGCCAGGGCTGTCCACTACCAGTCGCAGAGGCGCAACAGTCCTTTTGTCAAAATTAATCTGGCTGAATTAAATTCCGGTCAGTTGGATGAAATTATATTCGGAATCGGGCAAAAGGGTTTTCATAAATCGAGTCCTGGTTTCGTCGAGCCAGACAACCTGTCTGACAGCGGCACTTTGTTTTTAGATGAAATCACAGCCCTGCCGCCTTTACTTCAATCACGATTGCTGACCGTATATGAGCAAAATTTGTTTAGGACGGGTTCAAAGAAACAGGCCGGGTCGAATACCGCCGCTATGGCCCCGGTTGTTTCCAGCAGTGGAATCCTGGATGATCTTGTTAGCCGGGGAAAATTCCGCAAAGACCTATATTACCGGCTGAGTGCTTTTAGTATTGAAATACCGCCCCTGCGAAAGCGCGTCAACGACATCGCACCGCTGACGGAATTTTTTACCGATCAGTTGTGTATGGAATACGACATGGGCCATATAGAGCTGCCCGCGGAGATCATTGACTGTTTTGGCCACTACCCATGGCCGGGAAATGTGCAGGAGCTCAAAACCGTCGTTCGCCGGGTGGTCTTGTACGGGGACAGTGACGACCTTCTCCAGAACCTTTTGATGAAATGGGCGCAAAACCGGGAATCCGATAATTCTGATCAAGGAACCGACCAGCTTGCCGGTTTTCCCAATATTAGAAACTATTTGAGAGACCGAAAAACCCTGTCCTTGAAAAACGTATGCGCCGGCTATGTGATGGCTACTGAGAAAACCATGATCAAAAAAGCCCTTGGACGGACGAACTGGAATCGCAAGAAGGCAGCCGGTCTGCTGGACATCAGTTACAAGTCGCTTTTAAATAAAATAAAGCTGTATCGGCTGGAATGACCAGGCAGGGATGCGAGGAGGTGAATGGAAAGTTAAAGTTATAAGTGAAAAGATGGAAGCTGGGAAGTTGGGATGATGAGAAGATTTGAAAAGAAAGAAGGTGGGAGGTTGGGAAGGTGTGAAGATGTGAAAAGAAAGAAGATGGGGGGTTGGGAAGGTGTGAAAAGATGGAAAGTGAGACGTTGGGATGATTAGAAGTTGTGATTAAAAACGGTGAAAAATTTGAGAAAGGGTAGAGTGATTTGGCTGATAAGATAAAAAACGTTAGGGATCTTGAAGTCTACAAAACAGCATTTGCCGCTGCTATGGAAATTTATCAAATTTCTAAAGGCTTCCCTCCCGAGGAAAAGTTTTCAATGACTGATCAAATCCGTAGGGCCTCGAGATCAGTATGTTCCAATCTTGCTGAATCCTGGAGAAAACGACGATATCGTGCTGTATTTATAAATAAGCTGACAGATTCTCAACAAGAAGCTTCTGAAACTCAGACATGGCTGGATTTTTGTCTCGCATGCGAATATATAAATCAACAGACATTCGAAGGGCTCGATCGGGAATATGAAAAAATATTAGGCATGCTAAACTCAATGGAGTTAAAAGCGGACAAATTTTGCTTTCAACCTATAAAATAATCTGCGAGGTTGTTTTTTGCATTATCATAACTTCTCAAGTTCCCAGTTTCTCAACATCTGAAAGGGGGCTTCTCATTTTCGTACCTTCTTTCCCTTACTGTACTCTTGACAGACCGACTTGATATGTATACATTAGCCGTATAATTGATATGTATACAGGAGATGGCTATGAAAAAAACGACAGTATTCATTGATGAGCAATTGCTGCAAGCGGCCATGAACGCCATCGGGGTCAGGACCAAAAAGGAGGCCATCCGAGCCGGCCTGGAGGCCCTTGTCCGTTTCCATCAGAGAGAATCATTGCAAAAGGAGCTGGGAACATTCGATCTCGATCTTAGCCTGCAAGAGCTGGAAAGGTTAAGAAATGCCGAGTGAACTATTTTTGGTAGATACATCCGCCTGGATTCTGGCATTGAGAAAAGATTTTTTGCCGGCTGTTAAAGATAGAATCGAGAACTTACTCAAAGAAAACGCGATTGTTACGATCGGATTGATCAAGCTGGAGCTCTTAGGAGGTACAAAGACTGAAAAGGAGTTTCAACGTTTAAAATCAAGACTGGATGCTCTGGATACAGTGGAATGTGATTTACCCCTGTGGCAGGAAGCTGTCGAATTGGCCTTTAAACTGCGACGCAAAGGAGTAACTGTGCCGTACACGGATATCTTAATCGCCGCAGGTGCGTTGAAGATCCAGGCGACGGTTATTCACGTTGATGCGCATTTCGATTTATTGCACGAACCTGCCGGACTGAAGGTGGAGAGCTTTGTTGACGCGGCACGCCGCTAGAGAGATGGAGATGGCTGGATGATTGAGATAAATAAGTTGATTGAGTTGATTAGGTTGATTGAGTTGATTAAGGGAAAGAAGTTGATTAAGTAAAATGATAGATTCGTTGATTTGTTGAATAGGTTAAAAAGTTGATTGGGCAAAATCAGGATAATACGCTTTTCAACTTAATCAACTAGTGAACCTAGTAACCTCAATCAACCCAATTAACCTAATAAACATATATACTAATATAAAAACATGGCTTACAAATCATTTGAAGAATTAGAAGTCTACAAATCAGCAAGGGAGTTTAGAAAAGAAATATATAAATTAATTAAAGGATTACCGCCGGAGGAAAAATACAATTTAAGCGGGCAAATGCGTCGAGCAGCGCTGTCGTTAACAAATAACATAGGGGAAGGGCACGGTCGCTTCTTTTATCAAGAGAATATCCAGTTTTGCAGAATCTCTCGCGGATCCTTGATGGAACTAATAGACGACCTTAATACATGTATTGATGAGAAATACTTTGAGCATAGCTATTTAGAGCAGCTCAAAGATGAAGCATACAGAATCAATAAGATGCTGAATGGATATATTGGCTATCTCAAAAAAAGAAAAGCTGAAGGTCCTGATTAATATAGTTTCCTTGATGAACGAATCAACTTTATCAACCAGTTAACTTTATCAACTATTCAACTTAATAAACCAATAAACCAATCAATCCAATAACCCAATAAACTCAATCAACTTAATCAACCAATCAACTAAATAAACCAGTTAACTAAATCAACTTAATAAACTAAATAATCTCACCAAAGGTGGGAAATTATGCCGGAAAAAACCGATACCATTAAAATAGATCACTATCTGGGCCTTGTGTTTAAACACCGCTGGCTGCTGATTATACCGTTTTGCATCGCCATGGTTGCCGGTATGTTTCAGGCCATCAGGCTGCCTAAAATTTACGAGGCCAAAACCCTGATTTTAGTCATGCCCCAGCGGGTCCCTTCGAATTACGTGCAATCCATCGTGACCGCCGACATCGATTCACGCATCAGCACCATCTCCGAGCAGATTTTAAGTCGCTCCAACCTGGAAAAGATTATCGAAAAATATGGTCTTTTTTCGTACCCGAAAAACAGCGGGATGTTTTTAGAAGAAATGGTGGGTGCACTCCGCAGGCGCATCGAGATAAAAGTCAGCCGAGGTCGGCGAGGCTCGGATTCCTTTTCCATATCTTTTAGAGGATCACACCCAAAAACGGTGATGGAGGTCACCAACAGGCTTGCGGGTTCATTTATCGATGAAAATCTGAAGGTGCGGGAAGCGCAGGCTGTCGGGACCAGTGGTTTTCTGGCCGACGAGTTGAAAACCAAGCGCCAACGCCTGGAAGAAGTCGAACAAAAACTCAGAGAATACCGCCGTCAGTACATGGGGGAGCTGCCCGACCAGCTCGACGCCAATCTGAGAATCCTGGAAAGACTTCAGGCCCAGCTCAGTGAGCGGGAGCAAACCCTGCGTGATGAAAAATCCAGGTTGTCGGTGATTGAAAACCAGATCGAGGGCAACCGCAAGATCCTGGCGGAAAACAGGCTCACCGGGACGGTCTCCGAAGAAGGGGATGAGGTGAGTTTAGAATTGCTCAGGGCCCAGCTCACCACTCTGAAAAGCAATTACACCGATCGACATCCTGACGTCATCAAGCTGAAGGCCAAAATCGCCGATCTTGAAGCCAATCATCAAGCCGGCGCGTCGAATTTAACCGCGGAATCCCAGGCAAACGCTTCCGGGGACCCCGCCCTTCAGCTGGTTTCAAATACGCTCAATGACCTGATGCGGCAGCGCATAGAAATAAATACTGATATTAAAAATATCGGGATGGATATTGCGAAATTGAACCGCGAGATAAGGAAATACCAGGAGCGGGTGGAGAGAACCCCCGAACGGGAGCAGGAGCTGATGAAGCTGAGGCGCGACTATGAGAATAACCAGGAATCCTATAATTCACTGTTGAACCGTAAGCTCGAGTCCGAAATTGCCGTCAACATGGAAAAAAAGCAAAAAGGCGAGCAGTTTCGCATTGTCGATCGTGCCGCCCTGCCGCGCAAACCTGTATCACCGGACTTGAGAAAGTTGTTTTTGTTTTCGGTGGCGGCCGGTTTGGGCTTGGGTGCCGGGCTGATCTTTCTGCTCGATTTTATGAACACTTCCCTGAAACAACCCAAAGACTACGAATCTGAGCTGGGACTGGCGGTGCTGGCAACCATTCCAAAACTGCTAAGTCCCAAAGACAAAATATTGCGCCGGCTTAATCGGGGATTGACCGCGGTCTCGCTCGTCTTTGCCGCCGCTCTGACCGCCGGTTTTGGCCTGCTGATCCTGAAAGGGGTTGAACCCATGATGGAGCTGGCGGGTAAATACGTGAAGATCTAGAAAAAGATGAACATCGAACATCGAACGTCCAACATCGAACATCGAATAGGAAAAGATGCAGAAACAGACATATGATCTGGAAGAAAGGCTGCTCGAGTATTCAGTGCGAATCTTGAAGATCGTTGAACAGCTAACAAATAACAGAGCAGGCAACCATGTTGCGGGCCAATTGTTAAGATCGGGAACTTCACCCTATCCAAACCATGGCGAAGCCCAAGCAGCGGAGTCAAAGGGCTGAAAAGAAATAGTCATTGAGGGTTTAACATCATATTGTTCAAAACAAATAAAATAAAATTGCGGAGCATAGCAACATTATTCGATGTTCGACGTTGGACGTTCGATGTTCGATGTTCATCTTTTAGTATTATTTCAAATACTTAAAAAAAGGTAACTGTTTTGGGAAAAATATCCAACGCATTGGGAAAATATGCCCAGGAACGCCAGGCCGCGCGCCTGCCAAAGTTAACCCGGGCAGATCGAGATGCTCTCCGGTCTTACAACCGCAAGACCGGTCATCTTTTTAACTCTGACGCTGCCGCAGGCAAGCTGGGCAACCATAGCATGGAAGTGCTCAAAGACACAGGCACGCTTCAGCGCTTGCTGAAACACAAGCTGATTTTTCCCGGCGGAAAGCTTTCTCCCAAAGGTTTGGCTGCCGCTGAGCGACTGAAAGAACAGATCCAGGTGCATAAGCCTGCGAACGATGCCGAAAGTAAACTCAAGCAAAAGATTATTGAAGACACCGACATCGACACCGGCGATGTCATTATTGAGTTGAACGAGGAATTCAGGCCGGACGATCCGTCAGGTGTGGTTGAAGCCTCTTCAAAAAAGGTGTTGCCCTTGCTAAAATGGCCGGGCGCGGCAAAATCCGGACCGACGCCGCAACCGGAAATTAAAGAGGCGTCTTCGGTCCCGCCACCGGCCGTCAAGGATAACGTTCTCGATCGTGGCAAACAGGGAACATCCACCGACGAAAATGAAAAAGTTGTGCCCGTGCCCGATATATCGCATAAAATGGCTGACAAAGAATTCGCGGAAGATCGATCCCCGGTCCCTGTGCCCGATGTCTCATTTGATGACAAAAAGCTGAGTAAAAACCTTGTCTCGCTGGTGAACCCGCAGTCTTACGAAGCGGAGCAGTTTAAAATGCTACGCAACACCATTTTGTTCCCGGTTGCGGGCGTTGCGCCCCAGTCTATTCTGGTAACCAGCGCCTGGCAGGGTGATGGCAAGTCGTTTGTGTCGGCAAACCTGGCTGTCAGCATTGCGATGAATATCAACAAGCACGTTTTGCTGATAGACTGTGATCTGCGCAAACCCGACCTCCATCGAGTGTTTGGATTCGGCGATGTGCCCGGCTTGAGCGATTACCTTGCAAAGAGCCGGTCGCTTGACTCTATGCTGCTGAAGACCTCCGTAGAGAAATTAACGCTGTTGCCCACCGGGCCGATACCGCCCAACCCGTCCGAACTGGCGTCTTCGGAGCGGATGTCCGCCATGCTGCAAGAGGTCAAACAGCGTTATCAAGACCGATTAATTGTCATTGATTCGCCGCCCCCCGACTTGGCCGCCGAAACCAGTTTTCTGGCGAGACAGGTTGACGGGATCTTACTCGTGGTCAAACACGGCAAAACCCCCAAAGAAGATGTCGCAGACCTTATGGAGACAGTGGGCTCCGATAAAGTTCTCGGCGTTGTAATCAACCACCTGAACATGCCTTTATCGAGACGCTACGGGTATGGAAAGTACGGGAAATACAGCAGGTATGGGAAATACGGCAAGAGTAAGAAATAGCAAATGCCACAACTGCCTCAATCCGAAAAAGTAAAGATCCAGGTCCAGAGGGCATGATTTGGACAAATACGATCGACAAAATTCGAAATCCGAATATCGAAATTCGAAACAAATTTTAATGACAAAAGACAGAAATTCTAAACAATATGATCTTGAGGATCGCACCCTTGAGTTTGCAAGGAGAGTAAGAAAATTTGTTAAGCTGCTTCCAAAAACTTTAGCAAATATTAAAGATGGGGTAAACAGTATTACAAAAGAGCATGTAGTGTTTTGGATATTTTAAGCTTCTAATTTTGAATTTGCCTTTTGACTTGGTTCAGGGTGGTGAGTCCTTCGACTTTGCTCAGGACCGTGAGCCTGTCGAACGGCTGGCCGAACCATTTCGTATTTTGTATTTCAATTTTCCAGTTTTATCCGTATCAGGTTTTTGTCATTGGTAATTTTGTAATTCGAATTTGTTTCGAGTTTCAAGTTTCGCATTTCGAATTTATAAGCAGCCACAGGTAGGTACGTTAATACGGCATTATCAGAATTATATAATAACCTTTGGGGCTTAGTGCCTTAGCTTGCCCAGTGAAATACTTGCCCAACCTGTCCAGTTGGGGGCATAGTCCATTTCACCGGGGTGGCTAAAGTCATAAGTTTTTCTTATACTACCATGCTGCAAATTTTTAAAAAATATTATCCCATGCGCAACATTTTCTTCGTTGCCGGCGAGGGTATCTTTATTTTTGTTTCGGTGCTGCTGGCGTCGGTGATCATCCTTGGTCAGGAATCGTTTGTTCTTAACCGCCAGCTGCTGATCAAAGTTTTTCTGATCACCGCTATCTGCCAGGCCTGTCTTTACTACAACGATCTTTATAATCTGAAAATCACCAACAGTTTCAACGAGTTAGGAATCCGTCTGGTCCAAGCCCTGGGATTTGCCGCTATTTTTTTGGCGGTTTTCTATATCCTGTTTCCGGATGCGATGATCGCAAGCGGCATTTTCTTCATCACCGTCTTTTTTACTATCCTGCTGATTGGATCGTGGCGTTTTGGTTACTCGCTGATCTTAAACCGGGGCTTGTTCAACCAGAAGATTATCCTGCTGGGCTCCGGGAATCTGATTAAGGACATAAAACAGGAAATCAACGAGCGTCAAGATTGCGGCTATACGCTGGCACTCGAGGTTCCGGAAAACATGGGTGACGTTGACCTCAAAAATCCAGCAAGCACCCCGATTGTCTGTAAGCACAAATGCGAGGGGTTGTACGAAATGGCCGACGCCCTGGGAATTAAAAAGGTGATTGTCGATTTCAATGAGAGGAGGACCATTTCCCCGACCAAAGAACTATTAAAATGCCGTGTGGATGGGATCGATGTCATTGACGGCAACAGATTCTATGAAAACTTGACCGGCAAGCTAACGGTTGAATCCCTCAATCCAAGCGGGCTTATTTTTTCCGGCGGGTTTCAGAAAACCCTCCTGCGCCGCTTTTTGAAGCGCTCGGTTGATTTGATGTTATCTCTTTTTATGCTGATAATTTATTCGCCCCTGATTGTTATCACCGCGGTTTTAATCAAGATCGACTCCAAAGGACCGGTTATTTTTTCCCAAGAGCGGGTGGGGGCAAAGGGCAAAATTTATCGGATGCACAAGTTTCGTTCCATGGTTGCCGATGCGGAAGAACAAAGCGGACCCGTCTGGGCCCAATCTGATGATGATCGCACTACTCGGATCGGCAAAATCATCAGAAGATTGCGGATCGATGAGATACCTCAGCTGTACAACGTCTTAAAGGGGGAAATGAGCTTTGTGGGACCGCGTCCTGAGCGGGAGTATTTTGTAAAACAGTTGGAAGACCTGATCCCATATTACACCATACGCTATACGGTCAAGCCCGGTATCACCGGCTGGGCCCAGGTATGTTACGGCTACGGCGCATCCGTGGAGGATGCCGTCGAGAAGCTCAACTACGATCTCTTTTACATCAAGAATATGACAACCCTGATGGATGTTATGATCGTTCTGCGAACCATTAAGATCGTTCTTTTCAGTAATGGCTCGAGGTAGGATGGAGCCGTTGATAGAGTCGCCCGGGCAAAAAGTGTGTTTTTGTCCGCGGATTGTCTGCGGCCGTCTGCGTTTGTCGAGCGAGCGAAGCGAGCGGGCGGCTGATTAGACATATTATTAAACAAAAAAATTAATAATTACAATAAGATAAATAAAATCAAACCTTGTTATCGACCAGGCGGAGCTGTATCTGTATTAGAAGATGTGAGACGTGATGTGAACATGGTGAGTTGTGAGAAGTGAAAGGTGAGACGTGAGAAGTGAAAAGAAAATTGGGAAGTATATAGGGCTGTAGTTGTAATTTTGAATTATGAATTCTAAATTATGAATTGAAAGGAAATAAAAAGAGAGTGAGACAGAATATCTTTGAATCTCTGACGATGAGAAAATTTTTCGATTTTTCGATTAAAGAATGAGCTATACTCCATAGGAGATATTTGAATGGTAGATAAAATTTTAGTTCTCCGGAAGCTTTCGGAGCTAGATGAATACTATAAACAGAAATATTGTCGTTCACAATTATGATAAAGTTGACGCGGAGATTGTTGTCGGAATTTATCCTGTTTATCCAGGGTGAAATCTGTAGAGCTATTAATCTGGGGTAGGTCCGAAAGATCGAGCAGCGGTAGGCTTGTGGTTAAGACCTTAACTATATTTTTATTTTCCAAACTTGGAGGGTCCAAGCATGAAATTAATGGTTGTTTTCGAGCAATCTGATGAAGGAGGCTATACCGTTTACGTTCCAAGC
>CALZJV010000126.1 GCA_945787595.1 uncultured Desulfobacterales bacterium
GGGAATGGTTCACAGCCTGGATCCTCATTCTTCGTTGCTTCCGCAAGAGGCCTTTGAAGATTTGCAGATAGACACCAAGGGAAAGTTTACCGGCATCGGAATCCATATCACCATGCAGGACGGCTTTGTAACGGTAATTTCTCCTATTGAGGATACCCCTGCATACAAGGCAGGAATAAAAGCCCGCGACAGAATCATTAAGGTTGATGGCAAACCCACAAAGGATCTTCGAGAAGCGGTAAATATGATGCGGGGACCCAAAGGAACGCCCGTCGAGGTAACTATCTTGCGCGAGGGTGTCAAGCAACCGCTTGAATTCGAACTGATTAGAGATGTCATTCCCATTCAAAGCGTGAAATCCATCATCTTGAAACCCGGCTATGGTTTTATCCGCTTGTCGAATTTTACTGGAACCACCACTGCCGAGATGGAAAAGGCTCTAGGTAAAATGGAGAGCACAACGGATCCATTGAAAGGGCTGGTACTGGACCTCCGCAATAATGGTGGCGGGCTGCTGAATCAATCCCTCAGAGTTACCGACCTCTTTTTAGACGAAGGTAAAATTCTATCAATCAAAGGACGTAATCCTAAAAATACCAAGGAATTCAACGCATCTGCTTCGAGTATAAAGCGCAACTATCCACTGGTAATTTTGATCAACGGTGGAAGCGCCAGCGCATCTGAAATCGTTGCCGGTGCCCTGCAAGACCACAAACGCGCACTGATACTGGGAACCACTTCTTTCGGCAAAGGCTCGGTGCAGACTGTGGAGACGCTGCGGGACGGCTCTGGTCTCAAATTAACCATCGCCCGTTATTACACCCCCAGCGGTCGTTCGATCCAGGCAAAGGGTATTGAGCCGGATATATTTTTAAAGCACCGGGTGCTAGATCCTGAAGAAAGCCGGGGAAAAGAAGAAGGGCTGTTAAAAGAAAAAGATCTGGCAAACCATCTTGAGGCAGAGCCGAATGAAATGCAGGACGAAGAAGATGAAAGTGGTCAGGAAGACCAGGAGAAATCCAGAAGGCGGGAAGTCGATTTCAGGGTCGGTCCGCTGAAAACGGAAACGCTTCAAACCGACAACCAGGTTATGCGAGCTCTTGAGCTTCTCGAGGGTTATGAAATTTTTAAGAATTTTAAAAGCTAATTTGATATGTCCGTTGATTGTAGTCAGTGGTGCGTGGTTGTATTGGGTCGTATCCAAATTATGAATACAATTTCAGAGCGTCCTTAATTACAGCTACAAAAGCATGTGACTTCGGTTCGGCATCCGAATTCTGCCATGGTAGAACGGACAACTGACTGCGAACAACCGATATATTTGGGTATAGATGGCAAAACGAAAAGCACCCCGTAAAAAGAATACCCGCAGAAAATCCCGCAAAAACAAACTATTCCAAAGTTCTCTGGCGAAGGTGATTACCGGTTTGTCAATACTGGTATTCTTGGTGATTATCGCAGGGCTATTGACTCATTTTCTGATTTCCCCGGAAAAACCGTCAAAGCCTGCTGCCCCTGCTAAATCGGTTCCGGCCGTCAAACAGGCCATAACCAAAATTCCCACTTTTGAGGTTTATCCCTCAAAAGAAATCCCAGCGGCGAAAAAGCCGGTAAAATCCCCGACTCTGGGGAAGCAACTGCCCTTGGTTGCCATAATTATCGATGATCTGGGTTATGACAAAAAATTAGCGATAAAATTTAGCAAACTCAATGCAACGCTGACCTTTTCGATTCTGCCCCATAGTCCATTTCAGAAGAGCATCGCCCGTCTTTCACGGGATAAAGGGTTTGGTATCATGCTTCATCTGCCGATGGAACCGGTCGAATATCCGCAAGTCAATCCCGGGCCGGGAACCCTGCTGACCGCCATGACACCGGATCAGCTCACTCGCCAGCTTGAAAAAGACCTGGACGCCGTACCCTTTATTAGGGGAGTCAACAATCATATGGGCTCGAAGATGACGGCAGAATCCAGTCAAATGTATCAGATTTTCTCGATTCTGAAAAAAAGAGGCCTATATTTCGTTGACAGCCGCACAACCACGGAGACACTCTGCAAACCTTCGGCCCGCCTGTTTCAGATCCCTTTTGCCCAGCGGGATATTTTTTTAGATCATCTGGTAGAGGTCGAATTTATCCGCAAGCAGCTAAAGGAGTTGGTTCGAATTGCTCAGCGCAACGGTTATGCAGTTGGAATCGGTCATCCGCACTTACTAACATATCAAGTTCTTCACGAGATGCTACCTGATTTACAAAAAAAGGTCCGATTGGTTCCGGTATCGGAGATTGTTCAACCGGTGGGGTAGGATTCTATTTGAATGCATGAAAATACATCCTGTCTTGACATAAGTTAAGGAATTTTTTATGATTTTCGTATGACTCAGGCACTCCTTGGATATGCAGTTTTAAAATCTTGACAGGGCCGCTAAGGCGCGGACATTTCACACCAAAAATCGCACAGAATGCGGTATCCCTTAATTAGATTCCACGAATAGAAGAAAATGAGCGAGTCGGCACCTTTATATAACAGTCGTCTAAACAAAATTTACCTCCAATATCTAAGAAAATATTATCCGGATATTGATGTCGACTCAATTCTGGAAGAAGCGGGTATTGCCAATTACGAGATAGAGGACCCTGGCCATTGGTTTACCCAGGGACAACAGGACCGCCTGCAAGACATTCTGATTGCCCGAACTGGTAATCCGAATATTGCCCGTGAGGCCGGTCGTTTTTCAACCTCATCAGAAGGACTGGGGGCAGCGAAACAATATGCTCTGGGTTTGATGAGTCCGAGAACCATTTATCTCCTGATTGAAAAAATGTATGCCCTGATGAGCCGGGGGGCGGATGTCAGGGCCAAAAAAATTGGATCGAACCAGGTGGAAATTACCGCTATTCCTAAATCGGGGGTCAAAGAAAAGCCATACCAGTGCCAAAACAGAACCGGCACCTTTGAATCACTTGCACGGATGTTTACGGATAAATATGCACAGCTTGATCATCCTTCCTGTGTGCACCGGGGCGATGATTGTTGCCGTTATGTCATCAGCTGGACAAAAAGTCCAAAGCTTCGTAGGAGATTGATTCGAAATTATTTCGTGATACTCAGTATTATTAGCCTGATCGTATTACTGATGATTTTGCCTTTTTTAACCTGGGGAATTGTGGCGCTGATCTGTGCTTTTATCACCCTGATGTTGTCTTATTATATGGAGCATCTTGAAAACAAGGCATTGATCAAAACAATTGAAACTCAGACGGAATCGGCTCAAGACAACATCGTTGAAAGTAAACTGCGTTACAACGATGCCCTGCTGGTTCAGGAAATCGGCCAGGCAACCTCGAATATATTTGATATTAATCAGCTATTGAGAACGGTTGCCGGGGTAATGGAAAAACGGCTGGATTTTGACCGCGGAATGATCATGCTGACCGACAAGAAAGAAACAAAATTGCGTTATTTTACCGGTTATGGTCAGAGCCCGGACGAAGAAAAAATATTAAAGAATATGACATTTCATCTCGACAATCCGAAATCCAAAGGTGTGTTTGTGGTGGCCGTGAAAGAGCAGCGACCATTCCTGATCAATAATATCAGTGATATCCAAGACTCCTTATCCTCCAAAAGTTTAGAGTTTGCGAAGCTGCTGGAGAGTCAATCGCTGATCTGTGTTCCAATTATTTATGAAAAAGAGCCGTTTGGAGTTTTAGCGGTTGACAACAGTAAGTCCAGCAGGCCGTTGAGACAAAGCGACATGAGTGTTTTGATGGGTGTGGCATCCCAGCTGGCTGTCAGTATTGCCAATGCCCTGGCCTTTGAAAAACTGCAAGGCAGCGAGAAGAAATATCGCGAATTGGTACAAAACGCCAACAGCATCATTTTACGAATCGATACCGGTGGGAGGATTATTTTTTTTAACGAATTCGCCCAACGATTTTTTGGCTATACGGAAAGGGAACTGATAGGGAAATATGCCGGATCTATCATTTTACCGCTATCAGGTTCAAGACGGCTGAGCTTTGAGAAGCTCACCAAATCCCTGCAAAATGATCCGGAACGACCGGTGATAAGTGAAAATGAAACCGTAAAAAAATCCGGTATAAAGGTGTGGATTGCTTGGACCTATAAGCCCATTTTTAATGATGTTGGCAATTTTAGCGGAATTCTTTGTATTGGAAACAATATTACGGAACTCAAACAGGCCAGTCAGGAAAAAGAAGAATTGCATGCCCAGTTGCAGCGGGCACAGAAAATGGAGGCTATCGGGACCCTGGCCGGAGGCGTAGCCCACGATCTCAACAATATTCTTTCCGGTATTGTCAGTTATCCTGAACTACTATTAATGGACCTAAAAGAAGACAGCCCTCTGAGAAAACCGATATTAACCATTCAAAAGTCGGGTGAGAAGGCAGCAGCCATTGTTCAGGATCTATTGACCCTCGCTCGGAGGGGGGTTGAAGCCACAGAGGTGGTTAACTTGAACGAAATTGTTTCAGATTATCTGCTGAGTCCCGAATACGCTAAATTAGAAATAGATCATACCAACGTATCAGTGGAAAAATGTCTGGATGAAAATTTATTAAACATTTTGGGTTCACCTGTGCATTTATCAAAAACAGTTATGAATCTGGTATCCAATTCCACCGAGGCCATGCCCGAAGGGGGCAAAATCATAGTTACCACCGAAAACCGACATATTGATACGATTAAAATTGGCTATGACGATATTGATAAAGGTGATTACGCTACTTTGTCTGTGATCGATGGCGGTATCGGAATTTCACCGGAGGATATCGAACGAATTTTCGAGCCCTTTTATACTAAAAAAACGATGGGAAGAAGCGGAACCGGACTCGGGATGGCGGTGGTTTGGGGTACGGTGAAAGACCATCGGGGTTACATTGACCTCACAAGTACGGAAGGTAAAGGGACTGAAATAACCCTTTATTTTCCGGTTACCCGCAAGGTTTTTTCCCCGCAGATCGAGATGACTTCCATACAGGATGTCATGGGGAACGGCGAGTCCATAATGGTGGTGGATGATATCGCAGAACAGCGTCAAATTGCTTCCGAGATGCTTGAAAAATTGGGTTACACGGTCAAAACCGTTTCCGGCGGTGAAGCGGCCGTTGAATATCTGCGCAAGCATACCATTGACTTGTTGGTATTGGATATGATAATGGAACCCGGCATCGACGGCTTTGAAACATACCGAAGGATACTTAAACTTCGACCTGGCCAAAAATGCATCATCGCAAGCGGGTATTCCGAGTCGGTACGCGTCAACGAAGCCCAGCGCCTGGGGGCCGGAACTTATATCAAAAAACCCTATCTGCTGCATAAAATAGGCCGGGCGATCAAAGCAGAACTGAATAAGTAATGAACGAAAACATTCGCTGGGTCAAAACCCACTGCGCCAGAATGGACCATGGTGGTTGCGCATTAAATATAGGGGTCAAGGCCAACAAAATTGAAACGGTCAAAGGTGATCCTGCCGGGTATTTAAACAAAGGCTACATTTGTTCCAAAGGAAAGGCTTCTCCAGACCGGCTTACACATCCGTCGCGCCTCAACCACCCTCTGAAACGCAAGGGTTGCCGGGGAGAAGGAAAATGGCAGAAAATATCCTGGAATGAGGCCATTGCTCTGGTCAGTGATAAACTGCAATTGGTCAAAGATAACCTGGGTGCCCGGGGGGTGGCATTTTGTCAGGGTATGCCAAAGGGATTGGAGCACTTTGTACTCATCCGCCTGGCGAATATATTCGGATCTCCCAATGTGGTCGTGGTACAGGATGTGTGTCATGCCCCTCGGGAGATCAGCGGACTTCATACTTGCGGATTTTATCCGATAGCTGATTTTCATCATAAAAATGAACTGGTGCTGCTCTGGGGAAGCAATCCCACCAGCACCAATGAAGAAGGCCAGATTTGCAGCTTGCTGCTGGATCAGATCAAGAAAGGAACCGAACTAATTGTGATCGATCCCAGACGAACAGAATTGGCGGCACGAGCTAAGTACTGGCTGCAGATCAGACCAGGGACCGACAGTGCTTTGGCCCTGGCATTTTTAAATGTTATTATTACTGAAAGGCTGTTTGATGAAGATTTTGTAAAAAATTGGACATATGGTTTCGATGAATTGGCCGCCCATGTGGAATCATTTTCACCGGAAAAAATGTCACAAGTCGTATGGGTCCCCCCCGATCTGATCAGGGAAAGTGCCAGAGCTTATGCCCGATCCCACCCGGCCACCATCGCCTGGGGCAATCCCATAGAACAAAACAATCACGCATTCGATTCCGCGCGGGCGCTGATCTGCTTGATGGCGGTCTGCGGTAATCTGGATATAGCTGGCGGCAATATTCAGGCAAACGAACCTGGGATTCTAAGCCTAGGCAAGTTTGTACGTGCCGATAAGATCCCGTCCAAACCCAAAGAAATGCTCCATGCCCATCATCACACGATCCCAAAATTGATGACGGTACCGCCAGCATATTTCAGAAAGGCGGTGCTGGAGGGCAGCCCCTATCCGGTCAAAGCCGCCTTTGTTCAATGCGCTAATCCACTACTCGCCTACGCCGACAGCAGACAAACCTATGACGCCCTGATGAAGCTCGACTTTCTAGCAGTGTCTGATATTTTCATGACGCCCACTGCTGCATTGGCCGACGTGGTATTGCCGGCCGCCACCCATTTTGAATTTAACGATATCGGCCACTATGGAATGGGACACGGGTTCATCCTAGCACGACCGAAGGTGGTGAATCCGCCCGGCCAATGCTGGCCGGACATCAAGATTTTAAATGAACTGGGTAAAGTGCTAACTCCTAAAAAATACTGGTATGACGAATATAATGAACTCTTAGATATCCTGTTGGCACCAGCCGGATTAGATTTCAACCAGTTTGCCACACGTGGGTTGCTGAGAGGTGCGCATCGGTTTAAAAAATATGAAAATACCGGGTTCAAAACGCCAAGCGGTAAAGTGGAACTGTCCTTGAGCCAATCCTCAAAATTGATGGTACCGGCCCTTCCTGAATTTAATGGGTATCCTGAGCCTGAAGACGGTGCGTTTCCCCTGGTGCTCACCAGCGCCAAAAGCCGTCATCATCTGCATTCATCCTACCGTTGGCTTGAAAGACTTAGAAAGCATCGGCCTTACCCCCGAACGCTGATTCATCCGAAGACGGCTGCCGAACATGGAATCGAAGAAGGTGACGACGTCACCATTGAAACTGCTCAGGGGAAGATCACCCAGAGCGCGCATCTGTCCGACCGCATTCACCCGAATGTGATCTATGCGGATTACGGCTGGTGGTTTCCTGAGGATACAATTGAAGCGCTTTTCGGTTGGGATCGATCTAATTTTAACATGCTGACAACCACTGATAAATTGGGGCGGCAGTTCGGCACCCCCAATTTAAAGGGCATCAACTGCCGAATCCGGCGCAAATTAACGGTACTGAAGTAGGATGGTGATAATTGCCTATAACATGAGGGATTGCGGAAGACATACCCGGCATTGCGATGTAGAGGTTGTTTTTGTCATTAGAGCCTTTGATATTTGGATTTGTTTCGCCCAATTTTATACGATGGTCGATATTCGGCCCGCCCTGGCCTCCCCTCCGGCCTGTAAGCCTATGAAGCCTACGGGCTGGAAGCGGGCTCGTAGAGCCTACGCCTCGGAGAGCGCGAAAGCTTATGTACATAAAAGCTGTAACGGTGAAACTGACTGGATATGTATCAAAAAATTCAACATTAATTTATCCAGTTCTGGGTCAGGGATTTCGAATTTTGTCGATCGTATTTGTTTAAATCATGCCTTCTGGGCTTAAGTCAAAGCCGGGCCCTCTGGACCCGGATCTTTACTTTTTATATTTTTATATCAATAAGTTATAGGATAAAATCAACTTTCAATCCTATCAGCTTATCTTGATTAACTTCCGGTTGATAAATGTCAACGCTTAAGCTACTTCAGACAGATTTGATTGACTCCGTCCACTTGGCCTTATATGATAAAGTCTTTATTGCCCCAATGCTGCATAAACAACATGGCAAAGAATAGTGAATGGTCCGTTAATGTAACCGATATCATCGTGAAAGCCATATTATCCGGATATTCCCCGTGGTAATTTAAATCAGGAGCCCATCGCAGATGCGACTGCTACTTAACCTAATTCTCATCACTCTAACCGTCCTGGCGTGCCATATGGATGATATTTACCTCTATTTTTGGCCACCCCTGCCGGATAACGCGATTAATCTGACGATACGGTCCCGCCGGACCTTTAGATTCGACCAACAGAAAGCGCTGGAGGTCAACCGCAAAAAAGCCTTATCACAATATATTCCAGTATACCGCTTTACACCCCCAGAGGTTGAAGCTTCCAAACAGAAGTTCGAGGAATTTGTTCGGGCGATTTCTGCCTTTAAGAAAAAAAGGCAAAAAGGGGTAGAAAATCTCAGAAAGCAGCTGGAAAAGGAATTAGGTGTACAGATTTCTGTGGACAATATCATCCACATTATTCAGTACCGAGACCTGAATAACCTGCTTGAAGGCATTCTTACCATTGAAGAATCCATCATGCAAAATAACATTCTGCGCAATCCCCAAGGCCTCATGGGAAAGAAATCAATTGAAATCCAGATGCCAAATTCCAACGGTACCGTCACCCATCCTGTTGATGACCTTATTACTCTGGAGAAAGCCCGATTTCTGCTGGAAGAAAAAATTCGACAACTTTTTTGGCAGGTTGACAAACGTGTGCTGGAACCGATAGTCCGGGTATCCCTAGCCACTTTGCAGCCGAATCTCAAGTACGATCAAAAAGAAAATGAGCGGCGGTTAGATATAATCAACCGGGAATTTCCATCTAAAGTTGTTTCCTATAATCAGGGAGATGTGCTGGTACCGTTTCGCAAAATTTTGAGTGAAAATGATGTACTGTTGCTGGACGCCTACCAAAAGTATAAAATTGCCGAAATTTATCGAGAGGTCCCCTGGACTTTTTTTACCATTCTTTTTATGTTGGTATTTTATAATCTATTCCTCTCAAAAATTTTGGCCGATGGATCTCGCAATAAACCACCCTACCGTTTTTTAATAACGCTACTGATCACAACTGTTTTAATCCTAAATGGATACCTTGCGCTGCTTCCGTTTCCTATCTATGGTGCGCCCATTTGCCTTCTTCCCATGCTCATCATCTTTCTAAACCACGGGAAAATTATCGCCACTGCCACTACAATGGTAGGAGCCATGCTAGTTAGCCTTTTTACCGGGCCAACCTATGAGATCCTGCTCTTTTTTACATTCGGGGGGCTTGTGGCTGTGCTGGTTTCTTCGGGACTGCAAAAACGATTTCAAATCCTGGTGCCTTCATTGATGGTGGGGTTTATCAACGCAATCAGTATCATCGTCTTCTCAATGGATTGGCAAGCCATTTCATCACATCTTGTTTCGCCGCAGACTATAACAATAGAAAAACTGGTACCCATCGTTGACGCAGCATTGACATCGGATATTTTATGGGCGGTTTTTGGGGGCTTGGCCGCTGGGCCATTGGCCCTTTTGTTATTACCGCTGCTGGAACTCGGCTGGGATACTGCTTCTACTTTCAAGCTCAACCGGTATATGGATCTTAATCGACCGCTGATGAAAGAACTTCTTTCCAAAGCACCTGGAACCTACCAGCATTGTATGGCAGTTGCCTACCTTGCGCAATCTGTGGGTGAGGCCATCGGCGCCGATACCCGGTTATTGAGAATTGGTGCCTATTATCACGACGTCGGCAAAATGGTAAATCCAAAGTTTTTCATCGAAAACCAGTTCAATGGTGAAAATCCTCATGATGTTCTGGAGCCCCGTGAGAGCTCCAAAATTATCTTGAATCATGTTCGACGCGGTATGAAGATCGGCCTGGAAGAAGGATTGCCCAAGGTTGTTGTGGATCTGATTTTGCAACACCACGGGTCCCAGTTAATGGAATATTTTTACAATATTGCCGCCAAGATTTATCCGAACAGCACGATTCGTGAGGCGGAGTTCCGCTATCCGGGTCCGAAACCCCAGAATGTTGAAGCTGCCCTTTTGATGATCTGTGATGCAGTAGAGGCCGCGTCCCGGTCGTTGCTGGACCCGAGTCGCAAAGAATTTAGAAAAATGGTTCAACTCATTCTGGTCAAACGTATCGTGGATGATCAGCTTTCCGAATGCGACCTGTCCTCACGGGATCTTTCAAAAATTGTAAATGCTCTCGTCGATGCCCTTGAAGCCTCATTTCATTCCCGCATCCAATATCCGTGGCAGGAAAAAAAGAAACCACCCCGAACCAGGCCAAATTGGACGGTGGACAAAGGCGGAGAAGGTGATCAGAAGGACAGCGCCTTTCGTCTTTAAAGACGGAAAATTCGTTAAATCAAAACCAAAAACGATTTGCGGCTGAATTTATGCAGGACCGGCGTTCCCATGCCATGCCGAACGGCTTTTAATGTTTTTTCTTTATCTATCGGTACGGTACCGGCAAGCATGTGCACCGGCAAATGTTCGAAAGCTTCTCCCGCCATGGGCGTGCTTGGTCCAAGCATCACTGTTTTTACTTTTTCGCTGACATTTGCCAGGATTTCTTCGGTGCTTTGATTTAATAACGAGGTGGATGTCAGCAACAATACACCGGCCCAATTCCCCAGCTTATGATAAAAATCCTTCTTATGGCCCAGTCCCCGGGATTCATCTAAAATCTCCAAGAGAACCTTTTTCTCCTTGAATTTTCTTACCAATGGGCCAAAGTAGCCGACCATGGCAACTCTTGAGTTTAGGCCGATTTCAAGATTATCGAACATAATTTTATTATCTTTATCTTCAGGCAGTGCCAACACATCATTATAGTTGAGGGCGTTGATCAGTGCCAGGGCCATACTTCTTTCGACGCTGTTGTCGCTTTTTATTTTTTCCAGCAGCAGGGACGCTGGCTTTGCTTCGTAATCGATGTGCTCATTTAAAACCATACAGGATTTTTTATCGCCAAAGTAGGTGTACGACAGCCCGATTCCACCGTCTGATGTCTTTACGGCGGTATAACCAAGTCCGAGGCTCAATACTTCAATGTTTACTTGTTGTGATTTTTCCTCAAATATTTGATATAATTTTTGATTCAGTGTCATCATCTCCGATACCCTTTCTTCTGGAATCAATCAGACAGTTATCATAGATGCGGGCATTCTACAATTTTTGTATCAAAATAGGCCAACAAAGATCTAAATAATGTTCGTCTTAGCTCCAGTCCGGACTCAACTGGCCTGCGGTATTTTTGCGATAGGGGACCCACGCCAATCCAAAGACTTCCAGGGTGATATCCGTGCTTTTGGGTTTCACACTTATTTCCTCAAGCTCCTCGAACTCGGGGTCAAAGGAGAATTCTATTTTTTCGATATCCTCCTGCATACGCACCTCCAGTTCGGCGAGTTGCGCCTCAATTGCCGCCATTCTTTCCTGTGCACGGGCGACATCCATTTTCTCTTTTTGCATCCGGCTGGCGGATCTCATGGCGCTTCCCACTCGCGAGGCCGACCCGACACTTACCGTTTTACGCCCCAAAAAGGCGCCGAGGATGGCGGTGCCAAAAGAGATGGCAGTTTGAATTTTTCCGGATTTTGCCTGTTCCGCTTCCCTGTCTATAGCTTGCTGGGATCGCATCAGGCGGGCCCTTAGTGTGGTAAAGCGAGCACTGTACTTCCTGCGCAGCTTTTCAACTTCCAGATCGCGCTTTTCACGAACCGCCTGCCCCAGTTTTCCGCGGAATTCGCCTTCACTTTCTCCCAATTGGCTGGTCATGTTAAAACGCTTGGACCGAAACAGCACTAGCGGCCGGTTCTGGCGCACCCAGCGTAACAGGTCTTTATGCCATTTGCGGTAGGTGGTGGCCTTTTTCGCGGTGGTGGGCAGCGCAGAGTAGGCCGCACCCGGCAATGGAGAAGTGTCTATGGTATGCGGGTCAAACTCCACGGCATTATCCCAGTCCAAGGCAACAGGGGCATCTTCAAGCTGGGATAGAAAAGCCAGTGTTTCGGTACTGTCCACCTTGTAGCGGGCGTTGGAAAAATGAACATCCATACGGCCGATCACCGCCGGATAGTACGCCAGCCCCTGCCCGGCACCTGATGCGGTCAGGTAAAAAGTGTCTATCCCCGGCGGACCTTGCGGGGGCATTGTAATAGACTGAGCGGTAGCGATGGTTTTTGTGGGGGCTGCGGTTTCAGCTAGAAGCGCTTTTCCGGTGACGGTCGAAACCTCGCCTCTCTTTTCGGCCGTCAAAGTTTTAATTTGTTCCCGGGTCATGGGTCCGCGCAGGTATGACATTGCCCAGCGGGTTTGGAAAATGACCGGTTCGTTTTCGTGTACGTTGTGTAAGAGAAACACCCGTTGGCGCCTTCAAGGCCCGCTATGACCCGTTGCTTATCGCGCTCGGTTTGCAGACGCCCGATGAACCAGGTCCCGGTATTGGAAAGCCCTTTATAGTCCAAATCAACCGGGTTCTGGGTGGAGAGCACCACCCCCAACCCAAAGGCTCGGGCCTGCTTCAACAATGTCAAGAGGGGTGCTTTGGAGGGCGGATTCATGACCGGTGGAAAATAGCCGAAAATCTCATCCATATAAAGGATCGCCCGCAGGCTGGAAGTGCCGGGTTGAGTTCGCATCCATCCCAGAATTTCGTTTAAAAGCATGGAGACGAAAAACATGCGTTCCGCATCTGAAAGGTGACTTATGGTAAAGATAGACGCACGGGGTTTACCCTGGGGGGTGTGCAGCATACGCCCGATATTCATAGGGTCACCTTCCATCCAAGATTCAAATCCCGGGGCTGCCAGCAGGTTATTGATCCGCATGGCCAGTGCAAGTCGGTCTTTGGCGGGGAAGAAAAATTCAAGTTCCATTACCCCGATGCGTTCAAAAGGAGGTGCCTGGACCGCATGAATCAATCCGGCCAGGTCAAGGGCTTTGCCCTGGGTCCAGACATTTTCAAAAAGGTTGGCCAGCAGAATGTGCTCACGGCTGGTAACCGGGTCGGCCTCTATGCCGATAAGGGCTAAAAGTCCGGTAGCCGTTGTTTGAATTCGTTCACGAAGCAAATCGCTATCGTCCAGAATAGCCGGCGGTGGCGGTGCAAAATTTCTCAGAACGCTTACCGGCAGACCGGCGCTGCTGCCGGGCGTATAAACAGCATATTCCGCCGCGGAGCGGAGCCGGCCGATACGTTCGGGTTGCTGGTCCCACTTCGCCAATCCTTTGCGCCACATTTCCGCCTGCTTGGCCGCATATTTCTCGGGAGTAAGCCCCTTGTTGAGGGCATCTTGTTCATTTATCCAGGGACGGAAATCATCCGGTTTCAGCTCCGGAAAGCTTAATAGCAAATTGGGCAGATCCCCCTTGGGATCAATGGCGATAACCGGAATGTTATCGATTAGCGCCTCTTCCAAAAGGCCGATACCCAGACCGGTTTTTCCACTACCGGTCATGCCGATAATAACGGCATGGGTATTGAGGTCTTTGGAATCGTATAGAATGATGTCCTTTTTAAGACTGTGTGAACCCAGATCATATTCCTTGCCGAGATAAAAAGTACCGAGTTTTTCATAATAATTGTTCATTGAAAACCTCCATGAAATCCAACGCCGGTTGTTGCGGCCTTAGGTTCGAAATGTTTTAGTCGGTTCGGCAGTTAAAGTACATCGCCTTCCTTGCCATCAGGAAGTATTTAACGTTTTGAAACAAGCTTTATAAAACGAGGTTTTGGGTGTCAATATCGGCTTCAGGGAATCAGCGGCCAAAAAATCGGCAGCACCACCATTAAAACCACCAAAATTACCAGGGTCAATGATCCACCGATTTTTAAATAATCCGTAAATCGATAGCCTCCCGGCCCCATTACCAGGATGTTGGCGGGATGGGATACGGGCGTCATAAAACTAGCCGAGGCCGCCATGGCAATGGCCATCATCAGGCCGAGAGGTGATAATCCCATATTGGCTGATGTGTTCAGCGGGTACAAAGCAGGTCGCCAGAAATGTCAACGCGACCAGGCCCAGCATAACTGCTTTGGGTCCGTAGGGCCCGACCAGAGCAACCACCCCTTCGGCAATTAGCTTGGCCGCGCCGGTCTGATCCAAAGCGGTGCCCAACGGCAACATGCCGGCTATCAAAAAGACTGCTTTCCATTCAATTTGCCGGTAGGCTTCTTCCATGCTCAGACAGCCGACGAGAACCATTAGTGCAGCACCGACGACGGCCGCGATGTATATCTGAACCCATCCCAAAATTACCGGCAACAAGACACCAACCATAATCAGGATGGATAATTTCATCTTTTCTGTGCGCAATTCCTCCTGGGCGGTCTCGGTAAGAACAATAATATCCGGTTCAAGGCCCAGCAACTGCAACTTGGCCCGTGGGCCGAGCAGCAGCAGTGCATCACCGAACCGCAGTTCCATATCCCTCAGATTGGATCGGTAGGCCCGTCCCTTGCGCCACTGGCGCAGGGTCTTGCCTTCCAGGGTTGTGTGTGGTGATAGAATGGCTTCCACCAGTCCGGCATCACCAGAAACCAGGTTATCCACACCGGTGTCGGTTCGGCGCTCGATTTCCATTTCTTCAAGTGCGCGCAAATTGTCAAAATCCCTCTGGCGTCCTTCGACCACGAGACGATCTTCGGCCTGCAAAATCTCATTCGGTTCGGGCATAATAATGGGGTTTTCGCCACGTAAGATTCCGAGAACACGACTTCCTAGAGCATCCCCCAGGCGGCTTTCTTTCAACGATTTTTCGACCAGGGCTGAGTCCGGGGGCACCTGCATGACCATTAACCGTCTATGCAAATGATAGATATCAGTGAGTTCCGATCGTTCAACATAGCGAAATTGATCAAAGCCTTTAGTTTTTTCTAATATTTCGAGGTATTCCTCAGTGCCTGCCACGAGAAGCATGTCACCGCGCTGCAGTTTCTCGTCCTGCAGGTTGGTTCGCATGATTCGATCATTTCTGCGAATCGCCAGCACGTTGAGGCCGAAACGGGCGCGGAAGTCAAGAGAATTGAGCGTGCTGCCGACAAAACGGGAATTGCTCGGCAGTAAGATTTCGCCGATTTTAATTTCATCCGAGTAGGGTTCCTGCAGGTCGATTTCACCCTCTTCGACAACAAGCTGATGCCAGTTTTTCAACCCGTTTAGCGCTTCAATCCGACCTTCAACCGTTAAACGGTCCCCGACCTGCAAAGTGTCGGTCGGGCCCGGAGCCAAAGTGGTTCGGTCGCCGCGGGTAATGGCGATCACATTCCAGCCCAGGACCGAGCCCAGGCGAACTTGCGCCAGGGTTTTGTCAGCAAGGATCGAGCCCTGGGGTACACGGATGTGAAACAGGCGCTCCTGCAGGTCATACTGGGATTGCCAGTCGACTTTATTGTCGGTCGATGTTTCCTTGGCTACGTCACGTCGCGGTAGCAGATGGCGACCGATGAAGGTCATAAACGCAATGCCGGAAAACATCACCACCAGACCAACCGGAGTAAAATCAAAAAAGGTAAATGATGTGAGTCCCGCATCACGCAGGGCGTCGCTGACCAGGATGTTGGGC
>CALZJV010000127.1 GCA_945787595.1 uncultured Desulfobacterales bacterium
AGCAAATGGTCGATCGAATGTATACGCGCAAACAGCTCTATGAATTGTTGGACTACAACGGGATGCTGGAACTGGAAGCCAAATTTGCAGGAAAAGTACTGGAAAAGTAACCATATGCTTGGTCAGGGACAAATTACTAAAGCGGCAATACATATTTAGACAGTTTATTAAAAGCAAAATGCTTTTTCACCGCAGAGACGCAGAGAGCGCAGAGGTATAATATTTATTTTCCTTTCGCCTGAGAGGCGCGAAAGGAAAAAACAAGCTGCCCTCCGGGCAAAACTGATTAATTTCATACTTTTTCACATGAAAATTTGCCGTACTTCCCCCGAAGGTGGATTGGCGTTCTATGTTTGTCGCCCTCTCAGCGACAAACATAAAACACCTGCTCTCTGCGTACTTTGCGCCTCTGCGGTGAACATATGTTTTAATAATGACTAATTCGTTAGTAAAAGGAGAAACGATGCAGGTTGATCTTCCCTATGGGGCATCATCGCTTAAGGTCGATGTGCCGGAAAATGCCCGGGTGGTTATCCCGCAGGAAATGCCCGGCATACCGGATGAACGGGGGGAAATCCGAAGGGCATTGGATCACCCCATCGGTACCGCTTCTTTGTCGCAACTGGCCAGGGGAAAATCGGATGCCGTGATTGTCATCGATGATATTACGCGCCCCGCTCCCAGTGAGCTGATGCTCGAAGAACTGCTACAGGATCTATCACAGGCTGGAATAAAGGAAGACAACGTTACGGTTGTAATTGCCACCGGCAACCACCGTCCCAATGGCGATGAAGAAATCCGGCAGATGATCGGCCGGGATCTGGCGTCCCGCCTGCGGGTGGTCAACCATGATTGTGGCAACAAAAGCTTACTGACGGATCTGGGACAAACGGATACGGGTCTTCCGGTTTGGATCAACACGCTGGTCGCATCGGCTTCATTTACAATCGTGACCGGGCTGATTATGCCTCACCACGCCGCCGGTTACAGCGGCGGCCGAAAAAGTATCCTGCCGGGAGTGGCCGGACTGGAGACATTAAACCAGCATCACTCGCTTCCCATACGGCCCTATCACCCGGCTTTCGGGTGGATGAAGGGCAATCCCTTTCATGAGGAGGCTGTCAAAGTTGCCCGCTCGGTGGGCGTCGACTTTGTTCTCAATGTGGTCAAGAACCCATGCGGACAGGTGGTGAAAGCAGTGGCCGGCGAACTTGAGTGCGCCCACGAACACGGGGTTTCCTTGTGCGAAAAAAACTGGCAACTGAACCTGCCCCATCCCTATGATATCGTGATTGTCAGCCCGGGGGGGTTTCCGAGGGATATCGATTTGCATCAGTCGCAAAAAGCCATGTCTGCTGCGGAAATGGTGATCGAAAAAGACGGGGTGATGGTTCTGGTTGCCGAGTGCCGGGACGGCATCGGTAAATATGCGGACTGGTTGAAGCAGGCCGGATCGCCCCGGGAGGTCATCGAACGGTTTGAATGTGAAGGGTTTACCAGGGATCATTCATCCAAAGCCTTTATGTGCGCAAGAGCACTGGAACATTATAGTGTCTATTTTTATTGCAGCGGCATCGATACCAGCGAGCTGGAGCAGATGTTTTTCCGTGCGGCTCAATCGCCACAGGAGGCTATCGACAAGGCCGTAAAGGAAAAGGGAACCAACGCGCGCGTGCTTGTCTTGCCCCAGGCGGTCAGTTGTGTCCCTCGCGTACTTGAATCAGAATCCGATGATCGCTAAAAGCGCCGCCGCCGGCCGTGAGTGTCCAGCCTGATCGTAGAAGAAACTTTGATGTTATTCGTTCAGCCACAAAGACACCAAAACACCAAGATTACAGTGAGATTTACTCATTCCATATCCATAATAGATATAGTAATAGACGATTCTCATTTCTGTAATGATTTAAAATACATATCATCTCTTCGTGTCTTAGTGCCTTGGTGGCAATACTGTTAATTTGAATGAAGTTTCATACGAGCGTTATTGGTTTAGAAAGGATCCCTGAAATGAATACCTATCAAATTGTGGTGTTGTCCGGCGACGGTATCGGACCCGAGATTGTAGACGGTGCTCTGCAGGTGCTCGAGACCTTACAGAAACAGGTGGGCCACTTCCACCTGGACTATCAGTTTTACGAGGCCGGTGCCGCCTGCTATCAAAACAGCGGCGAACCGATTTCGGCTCAGGCGCTAAAAGCGATTGAAACGGCGGATGCCACTTTCAAGGGGCCGGCAGGGCTTCCCGACGTGCGTAAACCCGATGGAACTGAAGCCGGCATGCTGGGTGGCGTGTTGCGAATCGGTTTCGACCTGTATGCCAATCTGCGGCCCGTCCGGCTTTTTCCCAACACGGCGACCCCCCTCAAGAAAAAGGTCGCGGACAGTATTGATTATTATTTCCTGAGGGAAAACACGGAAGGCCTGTATTTGTCCAGAGGTGTGGGCATCGTCACCAGCGAGGCAGTGGCCGACACATTGATGGTCACGCGCAAAGGGTGTGAACGGATTTCTCGTTTTGCCTTTAAGCTGGCCCAAAAAAAAAAGAGAGGCGCACCGAAGGATGGAAAACGGCGGGTCACCCTGATTGACAAAAGCAATGTATTGAGAAGTTTTGCTTTTTTTCGAGAGATCTTTTTGAATGTTGCCCGTGAGACGCCTGAGATAGATGCTGAATGCTTGTATGCCGATGCGGCTTCCGCGGCCCTGGTGACACGTCCGGAGCATTTCCAGGTGGTGGTGACGGAGAATATGTTCGGAGATATCCTCAGCGATCTGGCCGGTGCTACCGTGGGGGGGCTGGGGATGTGCCCTTCGGCAAATATCGGTGACCGGCTGGCATATTTTGAGCCGATCCACGGTACGGCACCGGATATTGCCGGTAAAGGGATTGCCAATCCGGTCTCCCAGATTCGGGCCGCCGTAATGATGCTCGATTATTTAGGTGAATCGGAAGCTGCAGAAATGCTGGAAACAGCGGTCTGGCAGGCCTTTGAAAACAAACGTATTGAATTGACGGCTGCCGGTAGTATTGACGGAAAAATGAAAACCGCGATCAAGGTTTTTCAGGATGAATTGAAGAAGGTTTGAGCCGCCGGTTTGTATCGTTTGGCGGTTGAAACATGCAAGCCTGATTTGGCATCCACCCACCCACCCCCACGTTATTGGATTTACGGATCGTCAAACGGGCGAGCTTTTCAGTCGATGACCCGTATGTCGTAAATTTGCGCAAGATCGACCGCAGATTTTCCCGTGGATGTCATGTGAAATATCCTGACCTCTAGCGATGGGTTTAAAATATCCCTCGCCGGTCTTTTTCGAAAGTCTTGATCCGGTCTGATGGCAATTGAACGTTGATCCTTTTGACTTTTTCAGCTTTCAGTTCAGGCAGCCCCTGGATCAAATGCACGAATCGATCCCTTTCCGATGCTTCGATGAGCCCCTGGGTAAGCGTATCGAATTTGCCGATATACTGGGGCCGTTCAAAAGGCCGGGCGCCGGCCGGGTGGGCATCCGCCACGGCAATCTCATCTTCCAGGGTTTCAGAATTGTTAAAATGAATCACGACTTTGGCACCGAAAGATTTCTTGTCCGGGTCCGGATCGTGATATCGCCGGGTCCATTGGGGGTCTTGCTGGGTGGAAATTTTATGCCAGAGTTTTACCGTGTCCGGCCTTGCGGCTCTTTGCGGCAGATAGCTCTTTACATGGTGCCAGTTTCCGTCCTGAAGCGCCACGGCAAAGATATACAGAATACTGTGATCCAGGGTTTCCCGGCTGGCCGTCGGATCCATTTTCTGAGGATCGCCGGCGCCGGTGCCGATGACCGTATGCGTGTGATGGCTGGTGTAGATCACAATGCGGTCGATGTCATCGAAAGATGAGATCCGCTTGCGCATCCTGAACGCCAGGTCAATCAGCGCCTGGGACTGATATTCAGCCGAGTGTTCCTTGGTATAAGACTCCAGTATTGCCCGTTTGGGCTCACCCGGTTGCGGTAGCGGTATCTGATATTCGGCCTCAGGACCGTCTAAGAGATAAGCCAGGATACTGTCTTCGCCCTCATATATCGGTGAAGGACTCTTTTCGCCCCGCATGGCCCGGTCCACCGCCTCGATGGATAACTTGCCGGCGTGTGCGGGTGCATATGCCTTCCAGCTTGATATCTCCCCTTTGCGGGACTGTCGCGTGGTACAGGTTACGTGCAAGGCCTGCTGTATGGCCTGGTAGACGATTTCAGTATCCAGCCCCATGAGCGTGCCGATGCCTGCAGCGGCCGACGGACCTAAATGCGCAATGTGATCGATTTTGTGCTTGTGAAGGCAGATGCCTTTGGTCAGGTTGATATGAACTTCATAGGCGGTCGCCAATGCTCGCACGACATCCTCTCCACTACGGCAGCACTGCTGGGCCACAGCAAGGATCGGTGGAATGTTGTCGCCTGGATGGGCATAATCTGCAGCCAGAAAGGTGTCATGCATGTCCAGCTCGCGAACCGCTGTTCCGTTGGCCCATGCGGCCCATTCGGCCTCGACACACCGATCGTTGGGCAGACCAAATACAGTTGCGCCGCCGACTCTGGCATGGGCCAGGGCCTGAGAGCGTGCGTTGGCGGCCGGTCGGCGATTGATGGCGGCAATGGCAACGGACGCATTGTCGATGAACCGATTGATAATCATAGCGGTCACCTCAGGATCCACAGGCACCCGGTCAGTTGCAATTCTGGCCAATTGCCAGGCAAGCTGAGACTCTTTAGGCAAAGACTCCTTGGATGCATACACACGAAGATGGTGATGGTACATAGTAAAGATCCGGGTCCATAGGGCTCGGCTTTGGTCCACCCCGCAGAGGTGATATGGGTGATTACCTTTGCCAGCAGTGTTCAGGTGCCAGGTTTCAGGTGTTAGCGCCGCCGATGGCCTGAAAGGTTTACCCGCCTCTGGAGGGCGGCCAGTTTAATCGAAAAAGAGACTTTGGTCTTACAGGGTCTCAAACAAGCATAAAAAACGAATATCGAATACCGTTTTCCGGTCTTTAAAGCAACCTTTATAAACCAGCAGTATACTCTGTGTTGACAATAGATTCCTCTATCAGATATTCTTTTAAAACGATCAATGCGCTTATCCGGTAGGTCCAAGTTACTAAAATAGACACCTGTGGGAGCGGCTTTCCAGCCGCGAATTAAAACGATCGCGGCTGGAAGCCGCTCCCACAATTTCCAATATACTTGTTTTTACCAGACACCCGGGTTGATGAAAACAAAACGAAAGTAATCATCAAGAGGAGAAGATGGAAGATAAAACCAAACCTGAAGCTCACAAACGTGCTGATCCGGCAATGCTTGTCATGATGATCTTGGTTGTTTTATCTTTTATCCTGATGTTATCACCGGCACCGGCCGGTCTTTCGCGCGCGGGACAGAAGGTACTTGGCATTGCAATTATCGCGATTGGGCTCTGGGGCACTGAAGTGCTGCCCATCGGCGTTACGGGGATGCTGGTAGTCATATCGTTAATGGTTTCAGGGGGTGTGCCAAGCTATCAAGAAGCTTTGATCGGTTTTGCCAAACCGGTAGCCTATTTTCTCATCGCTGTTTTAACCATCGGTTTGGCGGTTCAAAAGAGCGGCCTTGCCGAACGGATCGCACGATTTTTCCTGCGGCATTCCCGCGCACGTCCGTTTGCTCTTTTTACTCACCTGCTTGCGGCTTTGCCTCTATTAACCCTGTTACTCCCTTCTGCAACAACCCGTTCAGGAATTCTGGTCCATGTTTATGAACAGGTGCTGATACTGAGTAAAGTGCCCAAAAAAGCGCCTTTGTCCAAAGCCATCATGATGGCTTTAAACTCAGTCAACCGTCTGGCATCAACTGCAATTCTTACCGGAGGTATTACACCAGTGGTGGCAGCGGCACTTGTGGGCGGCATGCCCTGGAGTCGCTGGCTGGTACTTATGCTCGTACCTTACCTGGCGCTACTTGTTTTTGGGGCGGTACTTATTTATGGCATTTATCATCGAGGCTTCAAGCAAAAAATGGAGGCGGTTGCGGTGGTTAATCCGAAGCCATTTTCAAAAATGGAAACCCGTACGGTAGTTATAACCTTAGGAGCCTCGGTGCTTTGGCTTACGGATGGGTTTCATCACATGGACCCATCATTACCCGCGTTGCTTGCCTGGACGTGCCTGTTGACACCCAAAATTGGCGTATTGACATGGAAGGAATTTGAGCACAATATCGGCTGGGCAAATTTTTTTGTCATCGCATCGTCAATGTCTTTGGCGAACGCTTTAATCAAAAGTGGTGCCGGTTTATGGCTCGCGAATTCGATTGTGTACAAAATTCCGGCATTGTCTCAATATCCGCTGCTGGTTGTCATTGTACTACTTTTTGCTGCTGCTCCAATGCGCCTTTTAATTCCGAATATCACAGGATTTTTAGCCATCACGATTCCCATAGCGATGTCCATTGGAACGTCAACCGGTCTTAATCCAATCGTTTGCGGACTTTTCGTAATGATCGCCGGCGACGCCGTTTTGTACTATCCTGCCCAAAGTGCGTCTTCTCTGGTGGTTTATGAACGAGGACATTTAACGGCAGCTGAAATTTTTCGATTTGGTCTTTTGATGACATTTGTCGCTTTCATTGTCGTTCTGGTAGTTGCCATACCATACTGGTCAATAGTCGGGGAACCACTTGTTCAAGTAGCAGCAAGGTAGGATTTTACGGATCTATAACCGAAAAGAAGGCTCATCCACTGGGTGGTTATCGTTTTCAATTAAGTTTGGAGTGTTGGAGTAATGGCGTAATGGAGTAATGGTTGATAAGCTGGATGCTTCTTTACAGCACTCCAATACTCCACAATCGAAAGGAGTATCTTTAATGCAAAAAAGGCTACCAGCTGTTTATATGAGGGGCGGTACGAGCAAAGCGGTTTTCTTCCATGACAACCATCTTCCGCAAGACCCCGCCATCCGGGATCGCGTAATTCTCGCAGCATTTGGGAGTCCCGACCCGAACCGGCGGCAGGTCGACGGCATGGGAGGAGCGATTTCAAGCACAAGTAAGGTTGCCATTATCAGCCGTTCCAAGGATCCTGAATATGATGTGGTCTATAATTTCGGTCAGGTTTCCATCGACCGCCCGATCGTTGATTACATGGGAAACTGCGGCAACATTTCTTCCGCCGTAGGCCCCTTTGCCTTGGATGAAGGCCTTGTCAACGTGGAGGAGCCCGTAACCCGGGTCCGGATTTTTCAAAATAATACAAAGAAGCTGATCCTGGCAGAGGTGCCGGTGCGGGACGGTCGTTATAACGAGGAAGGCGATTATGTCATTAGTGGTGTTCCCAACCCCGGCGGCAAGATAGCACTCCATTTCTTCAATCCCGGGGGGGCGGTCACCGGCCGGCTCTTTCCCACCGGCAACGTTATCGACAGCCTGGATATTCCTGATCTTGGCGACATCCGCTTTACCGTTATCGATGCGGCCCACCCGCTGGTTCTGATTGCTGCGCAAGATCTTGGTTTAACCGGCATTGAGATTGAAGAGATTGACAACCGGGCAGACATCCGCGCCAGGCTCGAAGCCATCCGGAGCCGCGTAACAGTAAGTCTGGGTTTTGCAGCGACTCCGGAAGAAGCGAGCATGCGATGCCAGACGATTCCCAGGATCGCTTTTGTCTCTGCTCCCCAGCCATATACAGATCTAAACGGCACACAAATTGATACAAATAAAATTGACCTGGTGGCACGGGTTATATCCATGGGCGCCTTGCATAAAGCCTTTGCCGTCACCAGCGCCATCCCGACGGCGGGTGCGGCCAGGGTTAAAGGAACGATCGTTGACGAAATACTTGGCCACGGGGCTCTAGAGAAAAAAAATGTTCGCCTGGGACACCCCGGCGGCGTCATCGAGGTGGGGGTTGAGTTGAAAGGGCAGGGCGATGACTACATATACTCGAAAGCGATTCTGGGCCGCACGGCCCGCCGTTTGATGGAAGGCTATGTTCTGGTTCCTGAGAAATATTTTAGTGCACTTTAGCTTCTACCCCAATTGAGTCAAAAACAAATTGGGAGTTATCCGTTACTCGTTATTAGTTAATAGATTGAAAGGAATGAAATCGATTTTTCTATCTCTCCCATCATCGAATTCTAATAACGATTAACCAATAACAATTAACACCTAGTTGAGCGTTTTTCGCTCAATTAGGGTTCTAGTGCGCTACCAGCGATCCACCGTATACAAAGGGGACATTTGCTTAAGCAGTTCCTCAGACCGATGGGGATTGTATATGCCGCAGGCACAGGGTTTGGCGAGCACGATGCTCTGGTCCCAGGCACTAAGCTTGCCGGTCTTGACCTGGCGGATGGCATCGCGAATCAGGCCGGGGGAGACCATGCCATGGCCGCACATGGTGGTGTACTGGCGGATATCCGGCGGCGGTAACAGCTCGGTTCGGCCGTGAACTCCCAGAGACATGTTGATCGTGTGAGGATCCAGACCCACGTCATCGCAGATTTCGCGCACCCCATCGATGAGGCCGGACACAATGATGGAGATGCCCTCATCGGCCGCCTTGATTGCTTTCAACGCATTGGCCAGGCGCTCCCTGCGGCTGAACACGCAAAACGCACGGGAATTGTCCCGCACACTGTCAATCATTTCTTTTTGGGTGACGCCGCTGTACATATTCTTGTGGAGGGTCTTGATCAGCAAGTTGGAGGGATTCTCCAAAAAAACCAGTTCCAAAAGGTGTTGGAGTTTCGGTGCGACGCCCTCGTTGTTCCAACCTCTGGCCGGGTAAATCAACAGACAGTAGTCTTTTTCAAGGGATTTTACGCTTCCTTCTCTGTGCAAACTGTGGGTCATGCTAGGTTCCTGCTTTCAGGGCCCGGCCCAGGCCCAGGTTAATTTTGGCATTGGGTTGCCATGTAAATCCCTCGGCCGTGATGATGTCAAGGATTTCCTGTGGCACCTGGAGCCCCGGTTCCAGCCGGGTACAGATATCCAGACAAAATACGCTCTTAACTTCTGCCGCTACCGCCTTCACCGTTTGCAACACAAACGCTAGTCGATTTCGCTTCACCTGTAATTCAATAATGGCACTCAGTACCCGTTCAGCGAGAAGTTCGGGCTTCAAATCTCCCGTTTTGGGGTCGCTGATCATCGAATGAATCGGATTTTGGGGTTCAATCTCGGTGATACCGGCACAGGCCAACGCGCGCGTAAACTTCTGGATGTCCTCCAGATCCATGCCAAGGATCGGCCGGCCCACCTCGATGGCGACCCCCACATCATCGGGGCCGACCCTGCCGGTAACATCGTTGGTTTTCGATTCTTCGGTGCCGCGGCCTTCTATTCCCGTAACCGCATGGGTGGTGGTCGCATCGCTGAAATATTTACGCAGCGCCCGGGGGTAATCCTGCACCTCGGCTGACTCCGCAATGGCATCCACCGGACAAACTGCGACTCGCAGGCAGGTGCCACACTCGTAGCATTTGTCCTGATCCACCGCGCTGACCAGGTCTACAAAGCTGATGGCACCGGTCGGACAATAAGGCTGACAGCTTCCACAACCGACACAGATTTCCGGATGAATTATCAATCTAATCTCCCTTTCACATGAAAGAATCGGACGGTTCGATTTTGCCCCAGATGCCGCCAGGTATCCCTGGAAAACGTCGTGGTGCCTGGTTTAATGATATCGTCCGGTATGATGTCGCCGGTGGCCATCTTGAAGTGCAGGGGACCGGCTCCGGAAATGTCTCCCACAAGCGCCCCGCCAACAATACGATCTTTTTTTCGGTACCATTCCCGCCACCACCGAGGCGGATCACCGAATTGGGAAACTTCACAAAACTGATCAGGTCTTCCCCCCAGAACCACCAGGGGCAGGCCGGCGATATTCTGGGCATTCACGCGGCTGAGAGTGCTTAGTGCCAGCGGGGCTGAGCGGTAGACATTGGCGCCTGCGAGCTTGCCCTGGGATATGGCCTGAGGCCAGGTCCACGGCCGATGCGTGGCGCCGTCGGCTGTTCGAATGGTGACCGCATCTCCGGCTGCAAACACACACCTGTCAGATGTTTGCAGGGTTGGCGCGATTACCAGCTCTCCGCCTTTGAGAAGACCGGAGCTTTCCAAAAATCCAAGTTCGGGAGTTGATCCAATGGCAGCCAAGAGGGTGTCACATATGGCCCATTCACCGGAAATCCGGACTTCTTTCAGATTGCCCTCCCGATCACCCCGAATATCCTCAATCGTAGAATCGGTTCTGATATCCACTCCCAGGTTCCGCAAATGATCCTCTATGGGGAGTGCCGCCTGGTGTGAAAGGAGATTCGGCAAAAGATGATCTTCTTTTTCCACCAATATCGTCGGGAAGCCGGAAAGGGCAAACTGGACCGCCGTTTTAACCCCCACCAGTCCTCCGCCGAGGATGGTGATGTTGCGGTGACCAGGCAGCCATCGCCGAACCGCTTTTGCATGCGTGAGACTACGGACGGGAAACACCCCTAACCGGCAGGATTGGCTGGTGCAAACGGGAGGGACCAATGGCCGCCCGCCGGGGGCCAGAATGAGCCGGTCATATGCGAGTGTTTCGCCATCTTCGAGATGAAGCAAGCGATTTTCCCGGTCGATAGACGCTATACCCACATTCAGCCGCAGCGTCAGCAGGGGGTCTTGGCCTTGCCGCCAGAAAAAGAGCTTCCGGGCATCAATCTTGCCGAGCATAAACTGAGGCAGGAGGGGACGGTAATAGCCGATTTCCGCTTCCGTATCCACAATCGTCACCGGTTTTTCTGGAAAATGCCTCCGGCAGGCCAGGGCGGCATGAATGCCGGCGGCCCCACCACCAGCGACAACCACCGGCCTGGTTTTAGAGATTCTGGATCTGTTTGCGTCAAAGGGCACGCGTTTTCTCCTTAATGTTCTCTGAACCACTGCAAGATCTCACTTGCATCGGCAGGGTGATCAAAGTGGGTAAATTCGCCGCCACCAACCTCAAAAAGTGCTGTCAGGTCGTCGCCAACCTTTTTGCTGCCCCATAGGGGAAGTGGCGTCCCAATGCATACTCTGGCCCCAAGCATCGCCAGTCCCAGGGCCACGGTCAGATCTCGGCAGCTGTTCAATCCGGTATAGCAAATCCCTTTCAGACAATCAAAGGCGTCAGATGCGGCGATGGCTTTTAGCGCTTCGAGAGGACCCCGCAGCGGGCTGAGCAGCCGGACCGGATGTTCATTTTCATCATGGGCCAGTCCGCGTTTAACCATCCAGAGGGCCGCATCCCCCCAGCTTGTAACCCGCAATCCTGCGCCACCGAGGGCCGGGGCCACCTCCGTGGCAATCCAGCCGAAAGACTGCTGCAAAGAGTCGGCACCCCCCATGAGAACCAACCCGGCTTCCCTATCTTTTTTGAGCTCGGTTTGGAGGGCTGCGGCGTTCATGATAATCTCCGTCTTTTCTACGGGGGGCACATCCTGAAAGAAATCTGTTTTGGCGTGTGCGTTATGGGACTCCACCGCTAAACGCACGGTCTTTGGCGGTTCAGATGCTTGATGGGTGAAGATCACCGGAATTTCCAGCTTTTTGCAGAAGGCAGGGATAGACGGATCGATCCCGGATCCGCACACAAGAAGGCTGATTCTTCCGGAGCTTAGCAGGAGCTCGGCTTCCCCGGAGGTACAGGCAATGGGAAGATAGCCGGATTCCACAGTGATCCAATCCCCCAGCGAAACCAGGTCAACACCCGGCTGATATGCTGCGGCGGCTTTGACCAGGCCGGCCAAAAACTCAACGGAAGGCTGCCCGCAAATCCCAATGATGGGGTTATCTCCAGCAAGAAGCCCGTAGCCAACCCGGCAGGGAATTTTATCTTCTTTTGGCAGAGCGGTTTCGTGTGCATCCATCAGGGCTAATGTCAGCATGCCAAGCCGCAGGCAACAACGAATCAGCTCTTGGGCAGTGTCACCGGGCCGGTGCAGGCGGGCGGCACTTTGATATACCTCATTTAGCGTAAGCTCATCCCCGTCAAGATTTTCAAGGGCCCGTGCGGCCCTGGGCTCCAAGGAGCCGGGCCAGGCTGGCACCCTGAATGTATCAATGCCGGGCAGATCACTCAAGGCTTCCAACACCCCGTTAAGGCAGAGCCTCAGCAGCAAGGCCGCCACCATCCGGTCCCGGTCCAGTCCACAAATCCCCTGATCGGCACCTCTGCCAAAGGGATCAATCCGGCAGGGCCCCTGTAAGCATCCATAAGGACAGCTCAGACCAGCCCGTAAAAACCCGTCCTGGGGCTGAAGCTTTTCATATCTTTCCCAGTTGAGATCAAGGCCTCGTGCCGCCGCTGATTGAAGCAAGGCTTGGCTGATCGGATCAACTGTTTTCAAATGAATCGTTTCCATA
>CALZJV010000128.1 GCA_945787595.1 uncultured Desulfobacterales bacterium
CTCGCCACGGCGGTACTCGCAGGTCAACTGTCCGCGAAACGTGGGGATTTTGACAACGCCATCGCCGGGCTTCATCGCGCGGTCCTGCTGGAAGACAACCTGATTTACAACGAGCCACCCGATTGGCACGTTCCGGTCCGGCAATCACTGGGGGCGGTGCTTCTCAGCGCCGGAAGGGCCGCCGAGGCCGAAGCCATCTACTGGCAGGACCTGGAACGGAATCGGGAAAACGGCTGGTCTTTGTTTGGCTTGTTGCAGAGCCTCCGCGCCCAAGGCAAGGAAGACCAAGCCGCAGCGGTCGAAAAGAGATTCCGCAAAGCCTGGAAACGGTCGGATGTGACCTTGACGGCCTCGCGTTATATGGAGGGTACCGACACTACTGTGGCAACGGCAGGCCTACCCGAAAATTGAGGTAAGATGTCGGTCTAGGCCCTTATCGCGGTTTTTCTGACAACATGTTGTCAGAAACGTAAGGTTTAAGGTATTCCGCCGGATTTAGGTTTCAGCAATCTTGAATTTTCAAATAACAAATACCAAACAAATCACAATGACCGAGATTCAAAATCTCAAACAATTGGCGTCTGATCTTATTTGAGTTTTGGGTATTGGGATTTGGAATTTATTCGTAATTTGGTGCTTGTATTTTGTTATTTCCGGTTTATCCTGGTTAGGCATTTGCAGTTCAAATTTATGCATTAACAACTGCCCTTCAGGGCCCACTTTTTACAAACGTCGTTTCGGAAAAAGCTTAGCGACTTTTGTCAAGAATTCTCGCGAAATGACCCATGCCTTCGGAGTAGTGAACAAATTTTGTCAATTGAGAATGACCTGCCTGTAATTTTTTGCTATAAGCAAAACCTGGATTTCACAGACACACTAATTTGTGTGGAGGAACGGAAAGTAAGGCGTGATGATTATCCTAATGAATTCATCAAAAACCCTGAAGCGAACTGCGCAAGTTCTCCGTGTCGCGTCTTGCCAGGTTAATGGGCGTCAGTGAGAACCTGGCCGTATTGAATGTCAAGCGCTATAAGAAGTGGCTGAAATCTCCCGGGGGTTCCGACGCAAAACAGGCGCTATTGGCTTTTAAAGGTGATATCTATGCCGCCATGAATTCAGACCGCTACAAAATGAAGGACTTAGATTTTGCCCAAAAACATCTTCGAATTCTATCCGGTCTTTATGGTATTTTACGACCGCTCGACCTGATTCAGCCGTATCGTCTTGAAATGGCGACAAAACTGGCCACTGATAGAGGAAAAGACTTGTATCGATTTTGGGATAATCGCATCAATAGGTCTTTGAACAAAATGCTAAAAAGGGAGATGTCGGGTGTATTGGTCAATCTGGCTTCGGCTGAATATTCTAAAGCAGCAAAACCCAAGCTTCTGAAAGCGGAGGTGATCACGCCGGTTTTTAAGGAGTACCAAGATCCGTCTTATCGCGTGGTTGCCATCTATGCCAAAAAAGCAAGAGGCCTGATGTGCGACTACATTGTTCAAAACCGCATAACCCGCGTCGAAGATCTTCAATCCTTTAATTTGGATGGCTATCGATTTGCTCCGGCGTTGTCTTCCCAAAAGGATTGGGTGTATACGCGCGGCGATATAAGGGCTTAAAAATAAAGGAATAACGCGGCAATTCCTCTTTCATCCCTGGACCACATACAACCGGCAAAAAACATTGAGCGTTTTAGACTTAATCAGGATTCTTTACTTTGAATGTCGATTGAATTTTCCTGATCATTCCGGATCCGGCTGCTTCCATCTGTAAGGAAGCTCTTTAATTGATCCGGGCACGGTCATGGTCTGCAAGGCTTCCAGCGCATCCAAAATGATGCGTTTGTGGCGCTTCACGTTGCCCGGCTCGCCGAACATGCTGCCGCGCGCAAACTTGACCAGCACCGCCCGGGGCGGTTTGATGTGAGCCATCCGGTCGGCCGCGTTGCCGAGGGAGATGGTGGCTATTCCCGCCTCCTCCACCAAGCGTTGAATCAGACCCACGGTCTGATGACACTTGGGTCAAACCGGCACCAGAAAGAGTGCATCGATCCGTGCCGCCTGGATGCGGGTAATAAATTTGGGGATCGTCTCTGTGACCAGGCTGACAACATCGTTAACGTAGCTGAAGCTGTAATTCGTCTCCGCCAGTTTGCCGATGATGCCGTCTTTCTCCAGGTCAATGAAGCGCTGAAGGGGAAAGACGATGTTGAAGTCCTGCTCTGCCAGGCTGTGATCGTAGTGGGCATGGGCAATGCCGAAGTCTTCCTGGCAGGCGTCTCTGGGGATTTCTCTAAAGGATGGGTCGCCGTGAATTGATACCGTGTCAAAAGGCGGCTGGCTGTCTTTGAGGTAGAAGCCGCCGCTGGTGACCAAAGCAAAGGTCTGCTCAGACGGTCGCCCCCGGTACGGCGTCCAGGGCACGTCATCGGGGACAATAAATGGGTACTTCTTTACAATCTCCTCCATTTTGCCCGCCCGGTAATCCGGCAGGCTTTCCGCTACCCATTTTTCATAGGCAGGTTTGTACTTTTCGAGATCGATCGGCATGGGAGTTCCTTTCTTTGTCTTTTCACTAATTTTTCCAATTGTTGGTAATCTGCAACAACCGCGTTTGGCCTGCGGTTGATAAGCCCAGGTTTTCTATATTTGCCGTAATCTCTTCAGGTTTCCCGTGGCCGCCGGCATACCCATTTACCCGCGCTGCAGCTGTGGAATTGACGAAATCGATGTTTCGGGAATAGATTGCCTTAAATTCAGTCATCAGTTGCCGGCGTTGGCGCAGCTGATATTTTTGATGATAGTCTTCCGCTAAATAGAACCTGCCGAAGGGTAGAATTTCGGTTTGTATTTTTTTGTTTCTGCGACTTTCCTCGATAGCCTTGATTTCCAAGGCCAGCTTTTGCTGGGTTTCATCGTGATAATATATTGCCGACATGTACTGACGACTCCAGGCGCGGTGGGTGGGGTCATGTTCATGCCAAAAAATATCTAAAAGCTGTTGGTATGATATGCGGGTCGGGTCGAAATCGATCTGGAGCGTTTCGCTGTGATCTCCAATGCTGCGATAGGTAGGATTTTCTTTCTGGCCGCCCGAATATCCGACTCGGGTTCTAACGACACCGTCTAGACTCCCGAACCGGGAGTCCGGTCCCCAAAATCAGCCCAATGCAAATGTAGCCGTACTTGTCTCAGCCGGTGCTGCGGCATCTATGGGTGGTATCCTGGTTTTAATGTTTGATTTTGCTGATTCCATTTTCTTTCCTTCCTTAATTTCCGCCGTCGGCGCAGAATCTGCGCCGCTATGATCACAGGCGCTGATCCCAAGGCCCATACCAATAGCCGACAAACCGACCAGTTTCATCAGACAGCGCCGGGACATGTAGGTATAGATTTCGGTCTTTTGATCGCCGTTTGCATTTATACATTTCATTTTTAACTAAACTGACGGGTTCCAGGTTCAGGGTTTAAAGGTTACAACCGATGGATACTGCTCCCAATATTATTCAAAATCTCGAATTCCCCTCATAACTCATTAAATACAATGGATTTATAACCCGATAAGGACACGATCCTTTTAATACGAGCTGTCTGGGTTTCTTAACCCGGAACGTTGAACCCAGAACCGTTCAACCTAGGTAATATGGATCGTCATTCCATATCAAATTCTTTGATATCAAACCAATAACCCGTTTTGCTCAGGTAATCCAGCTCGAACTGAACCGCTTTTATATGATTATTTTCTATTTCTAAAAACCGCTCAAACAGTGCACGACCTTCGGCTGGCAGCTCATTGACCATCTTCTGGTAAAAATCACTGGTTTCGATTTCCATTTTTAGCGCCTTGCTTAACATTTGACGTCTGATGCCAAGGAAATCTTTTGCCACCAGTGATTGGATTTTTTCAGCTTCCCGGTTGATGACTTCCTGGGAAGGAATTGCAGAATCAAGCCTTTCAGGTACAATTGTCCCGGTATCCTGCAACTGTTTGAGCTTATATTGAAGGTAGTCGATATGATGCTGTTCGTCCTTACACAAGGTCTCAAAGATGCGCTTGCCGGCCTCATCATCCACCGCTGCTGTCGCTTCCCGATAAATATCACGAATCCTGGCTTCATACTCTAAAGCTGTCTTAATCGCTTTTTCGATGGTCATGTTATCTCCTTATTCTCTAAAGGCGTTTGCGTGGCGCGGAGGTTTCGCTTGATTGGCAATTGATAGCGTTTCTACAATTGCCGATGAGACCCATTCTCCATAATTGAGGACAAAAGGCCATTGCTGTTATCAACTCGGTTTATAACATAATAATAAACTTAGTCATAATCAACACACAAGGGAAACAGGGTAACGTCAAAGTCAATTCCAGCTGATTCAGAAGGAGGCGATTTTCTTTTCCGGTGACGGTATTAAAATTCCAAATCCCAATACCCAAATTACAAATAATATCCAAATCCGAAAATCCAATTTCCGAAACATACTGATCCGTTTATTGATGTTTTACGACTAATCTGACTGTTTTGAATTTTGAATTTCGGTCATTGGGATTTGTTTGAGCCCGCCCTGGCCTCCGGCTCGTAGATCCTACGCCTCGGAGAGCGCGACTTGATGGGCATAAACCATTATCCGTAGCGAACTTTCGGTTAGTGTTAACAAATACTATCGGCGTTCATCCGGTCTGGGCCAGGGATTTGCTTTTTGGTGCTTGTATTTTTCATGACTCTAACAAATCAAATAACTTACGTAAACCAAATTAGTTGTCTGTATAAATAACGCGGCCCAGCCAAAGGGACTTTTCAATCTGCCGCCTCAAAATTATATTACCGCTTGCTGCAATTATTATTCTTTACACTTTAGATGATTTTTTATAATAATGATCTAAAAAATCTGCAGGAGAGGAGTTTTCAAATGGAACAACATCTACCAGGCGGCTATAATGGTAAAATCCTTCGTGTAAACCTCACCAATGGGAATGTAATTACGGAGCAAATTAATGAGTCATTTTGTCGGAAATACTTGGGGGGAGCCGGGTTTATCGCCTACTACCTTTTAAGTGAGGTGGGACCCGGCATTGAGCCATTGGGACCCGAAAACAAACTCATTTTTGCGTTGGGACCCCTGACGGGAATAACCATAGGAGGCGCCGCACGCCATACGGTGGGGGCCAAATCGCCCTTGACAGGCGGCATCGCTAAATCTGAAGTCGGCGAACATTGGGGAGCTCAGTTTAAACGAGCCGGTTTTGATGCGCTCATCATCGAGGGCAAATCGGATTGTCCGGTCTATCTCTGGATTCACAACGGCAAAGCTGAGATTAAAGACGCCGCCCATCTTTGGGGCACGAAAACAAAGGAAACCCAGGAAGCCATCCGATCCGAGCTGTCTGATGCCAAAATCCGGGTTGCCATGATCGGTCCGGGGGGTGAAAACATGGTCAAATATGCCTGCCTGATGCACGGACCTTTTGATGCCGCCGGCCGCGGCGGCATGGGTGCTGTTATGGGTTCCAAGAACTTGAAGGCCGTGGCAGTAAGGGGCGATAACATGCCGCCGACAGCTAATAAGGACGGCGTAAAAAAGATGGTCGACTGGCTCAAGGCAAACGCTGAGCTTTATAAGGCTTTCTCAGATTATGGCACAGGGTCCCCCATGGCCCGTTTTGAACAATTGGGCAACCTGCCGATCAGGAATTTTCGTGACGGCGCCTTCCCGGGCGTGGACAAGATTAACGCCGTCACCCTGAAAGAGACCATAAGTGTCGGGATGGACGGCTGCTTTGCCTGCCCGGTTCGGTGCAAAAAAATGGTATCCTGTGAGGAGCCCTATCATGTAGACCGTGCCTACGGGGGGCCGGAGTATGAAACCATCGGGGCGTTAGGTTCGGCCTGCGGTGTCGATGATCTGAATGCCATCGCGAAGGGAAGTGAATTGTGTAATGCATATTCCCTTGACACCATCTCGACAGGCCTTAGCATCGCCTTCGCCATGGAATGTTTTGAGAACGGGTTTTTAACATCCGATAACACCGGGGGTATCGACCTGAAATTCGGAAACGCCGATGCGATGATCAAAATGATCGAGCTTATTGCCCGTCGCGAGGGTATCGGTGATCTGCTCGCAGAAGGTTCGGCCCGGATAGCTGAAAAAATCGGCCATGGAACCGATGGGTTTGCCGTCCAAGTAAAAAAACAGGAGTTTCCGATGCATGAGCCCAGACTCAGCAAAGCACTTGGGCTGGGTTATATGGTAAATCCTCATGGTGCAGATCACATGGACAGCCTGATTGATATTTTTTACTGTGAGTTGACTGAGCAGCCCAATGTCGTTGTCGCTGACGCCCTCCCGTTAGGATTCGAACCGGCGCCATACAAAGATATCGGGCCGCGCAAGGTGGCTTTGTTCAAAGTCCTGCAAACCAAACGGTTTATCGCCGACGCCCTGGTACTTTGTCACTTCCTTCCCTACTCTTACTCCCAGTATGCAGAGCTCACAGCGGCGGTTACGGGCTGGGACACCAGCGTCATGGAGCAATACAGAACGGCTGAACGTATCCTCACGATGTGCCGGCTGTTCAACGTCCAGGAAGGATTTTCAGCAGAGGATGACAGGCTGCCGGCCCGCTTCTTCCAGCCGACAAGAGACGGTGCTTTGGCTAACACATCCCTGGACTATGAAGAAATGGAAAAAGCAAAGCATTATTATTACTTTCTGATGGGATGGGATGATAGGGGCAATCCGATGCCCCAGAAACTTGAAGAGCTGGGTATTGATCATTTGGCCGCCAAGTAATCGGCACACATCTTCCTGTCGGTGCATCTATGGCAAAGTATACCCGGTCTGCTTCGGCGGAGAATAATTCCTATATATAAATGAGTATAAAATTCAAGATACCCAAACTGTTGCAGGAGAAAACCGACGGTGCGGTGCTTATCGAGGTTCAGGGCGGCAGCGTTCAGGAGTGTATTGCAGACTTAATCCGCCGGTATCCGGACCTTGAAGGAACGATATTGTTTGGAGAGGATAGATTATTATTAAAATGGATGGTCTATATCAACAATCAGAGCGCCCTCTCATCCAATGAATTATCATATCATGTCAAAGACGGGGATATGATTTCATTGCTGCCCATGATAGCCGGTGGCTAACGGTCCGAAAAAAGATTTTATTCTTGATGTTTCAGAAGAGTTCATCCTATTGAAAAAGCGCAAGGAGCTCACCGAATTAGCCGGCGCTCACAAGATATAGATTCAGAAAGCAATCCGCTACGATGACCCTCTTTTTTCCTCTTATTTGTTACAAAAAAGTAATATTTCCGTGATGATCCTGTGAATTTGTCCGCTTATTTTCTAGTCTAGTTGGTGTCCATGCAGATTTAGCGATGAGCCGTTCAGATAGATAGAGCAGCTCAAACTTAATCGAAGACTCGCGATGATTAAGTTGTTTTTAAACCCTGAAATACATATCAACACGTATATGAGAGGAAGAAACCGTATATGAAAAAACGACGTCAATTTATCAGGCTGATGATGGGATTCTTCGCCGGTATGGGATTTTTATTTAGTCCACTGGCCACAGGGGTCCGATTGGTTTGGGCCAAAGCCAAAAAAATTGTCCTGCCAAAAGGGACCCGCATGAGAAAACTTATCGGGCAAAATCCTGCCAACCTGGATACCAGACATTTAGATCTAACGCCACTGGAAGAATTCGAAACCATGGGCTTGGACGATCACCACATCAACTTGAGCGAATGGCAGCTTGAAATAAGCGGCCTGGTTCAACGTCCCGTCAAACTAACGTATCCGCAGCTCACCGAAATACCCCCTGTTAAGAGAGATGTTCTTTTGATCTGCCCGGGAGTTTTTGCTTACCATGCCCGCTGGGAAGGCGTTTCAGTGGCAAAATTATTAGAAATGGCCCGGGTAAGCCCGGACGTGACCCATGTGTCGTTCAGCGGCCCCAACGGCACCTATGAAAAATCGGAAAGATTCCCCCTTGAAGATGTTCTGTTAGACAAAGTGTTTCTGGCTTATCGGGTAAATGGCCAGGCATTGCCTAAAAAACACGGTTTTCCGCTGCGGGTTGTGGCGGAGGGGTATTACGGCGGCGATTGGGTTAAGTATGTATATAAAGTTGTGGCACATAAATCATAATTGATGAAATGGAGAAAGCTTTAAAAGATGCGGGAACTTACCTGGGAACTGCAAAGTAATTTTGCCTGGTTATCTAAAAAGCTCAGGTTACCTTCCTGAAAAATGTGGCACTCTCCTTAGCGGGAGCTCTGTAAGGAACGGCAGATCTACATGCGCCTGTTGACACCCAAGCGAAGTCCATCATTTTCAACTGCCCGAGGTGCGGCTGGATTAATATGTCCGGTGGTTCCACCGCAAGGTTGATTCGGGTGATCCGCTCCTGCATGATGTTGATTGAGGTCATGACGGTCTCGATGATATCCGGAGCTGGCGATTCCCTTCCGAGCATTTCATTGATTTTCCCCGCGAAGTTGATGCCGGCGATTTCGTAATAATCCGACAATTTTTGAAACAGTTCACTCTTGTATGGCTGCGGATCGCCGGTTTTCTTCGCCGTGCGTTGGGTCGGCCGTATCCGTTTTTTACCGGAGACAACCCCGCTGTTGAGGTCAACGCCTATCACGACATCGGCTTCCAGCGCCCTGGCGACACCCACCGGTACGGGGTCCACCAGGCCGCCGTCCACGAGCCAACGACCCTTGACTTTCACCGGCGCAAAGAGTCCCGGTATGGACATGGTCGCTCTGAGAGCGTTGAGGATGCTGCCGGATTTGAGAACGACTTTTTTGCCGGTTGCGAGGTCGGTTGCCACCATCAAGAGTGGAATTTTCAGATCGGAAAAATCTGCCGCATCGGTGTGCATTGAAAAAAGCTCTTTCAACCGTTTGGTGCCGTTCAGGAGGCCCGAGCGCGGGAACATGACATCAAAATACGAAAAGACCTTTTTGCCATCCATCCTGAGAACAAACTCCTTGAGGCTCTCTAGGGCGCCACTGGCATAGATGGCAGCGACATAGGAGCCGATGCTGCACCCGGCAACGTAATCGATGGGGATCTTTTCTTCTTCCAGGGCTTCAATGACCCCTATATGGGCCCAGCCGCGCGAAGACCCGCTGCCGAGCACCAAGCCTACGGTCTTTCTCGTTGGCATGGATTTCTCCTGAAATACGGTTATTTCTGAATGTTTCAATGACCGTTCGTTTTTGCTCCTGATTTTCGCAATTTCCCCCTTGCTGCATCAAATTAGGGTATTATTTTATCAGATTATAAGCATGGCTATCCACCATAGGGGGCAAGCGACATGTCAATAGACAAAAGCAAAACCTGGAGGCTGTCCGAACGAGATTTTGATTTCCTGATCGATACCGTTTCACCTGAAGTCACAGATAAACCGCATCTTAAAAAAATCATCCGCGAGGACGAGGATTTCAGAAATACATACATGGGTGATGCCAGAGTATTTCGCCGAGTCATGCGCGATGATGAGATACTATTGAAGATCTCGCCTCCCATGTTTTTTGAGATCCTTCTCAGAAAGGCCGCCGATGATTTGTCCAGGGTCGGCTATACGTTTGAAAAAAACCGCACCATGCGCATTCCCGTATTTGATACGGAGGATCTTGTAAGTCTATTGAATCGGGAGTCACTGCTGATTTATTTAGCCGATATGCTGTCCTCTTTTACCAGGATTGAGAGTTACGCGGTTTCGATCAGAATCCGAAAAGGCGTCTGGCGCAAAATTCGTTTCAATGATTTGGACGTCCACAGCCTGATGAGCTTGTGTGATGTCGTGGATGACGCGTATCGATTCAGTTTATATAAACGCATTGGCGATATCTGCCGGGTGTATTTCCGGTTTATGCCGAACGAAACTACCGCTATGCGGTTTCAGGACAGATACGGCCCGGGGTCTCCGGCAGGCGACGGGTCAGCCCCCAGGACTACGAAAGAGAGGGACAACGGTTTTATCGCATGGCTGCGGAACACAGAATCGCCCTCGACATGGAGTTGTCTGAGGTCTTTTGGTCGCTGCATGAAAATTTCCAAAAAGCAAAAAAACCGCTGAATTTCATTGCCGAGCACTATCTTCCCTATAAAAGCAATGTATTCTTAGTTTAAGCTGCGATCCCACATCTCATCAAATAATAGCAATTGCCTCAATCTCCACGATTAATTCCGGATTGGCCAGCGCTGTCACCTCAACACAAGATCGTGCCGGTGGATCTTTTTCAAAATAGGACTTATAGACCTCGTTCATGGCCTGAAAATCCTTCATGTCGGTGATAAACACCAGACATTTGATAATCTTATCCATGGAACTGCCGGCAGCTTCAAGGAGCAGTTTAATGTTTTCCATAACCTGTTTGGTTTGCTCCTGGATGTCGGAACCGGCCAGTTCTCCGGTTTCAGGAATTATGCCAACCTGGCCCGAAGTGTAAACCAAATTATCTATCTTGACTGCAGGTGACAGGACCGGGGTTGGTTTGTTCAGGGGATTTACGATTTGACGGGTCATAGTTTCTCCTCTCTCTCGTATTAGGCCCTAATTTCAGACTTCGTTGAATAGTTTACTGGTTGAATGGTTTATTAGGTAAATTATAGTCATAATTTTAGAATGTTATGATTGCAAAAACATGAAGTGTCCAATTATTTTGCAAATAGGGGATAAATCCATATTTACAACCACTTAACCAATCAACTAATCAACCAATCAACGATCAATCTTCAATCTTCGATCTTCAATTCCGGCTTGTCCGAGTAGGGTATCAGTTTCCTTGGATTCAGTGATAACAGATACAAACCAATTTGACAATCCTGATCCGATTATCTTAAGATGGCATCATTGGGCGCAATACAACAAACCAATAGAATATAAACCCGAATGATAAAAACGTCTATGACGCAGGTCCGCCTCTGGAGCAATGCTGCAACCTCAAATAGATAAAAGCACATGAATGTCCTGATATCGGCCATCCGGAAAGCCCAGCGTGATATCTCATTCACTGAGAGGCAAGGCTGTCAAATACTGCTGGCATTATGGTTCATCATCACATGCGGCCCTTTGGCTGCTGCTCCTTTTCCGATCCCTGGCAATGTGGCACCAGTTGCAGCTTCCGCCGATTCCCCCGGCAACGCAGATCTCTGCTGGATTGATGATCTCGTTGAAGGGGCCATCCGCGAAGACCGTTTGCCGGGCGCCGTAATTCTCGTGGGTCAAAATGACCGTATCTTATATCGCAAGGCGTTCGGCCATCGTGCAGTATTACCCGACCTTGAGCCGATGACGATCGATACGGTATTCGACCTTGCATCCCTCACCAAAGTCGTGGCCACGACCACCAGCATTATGCAACTGGTAGAAGCCGGCCGGATCGCCCTGGAAGATCCGGTAGCTCGGTACATTCCCCCATTTAAGCGTCACGGCAAATCGGGAATCACTGTGCGACATCTTTTGACGCACATGTCGGGTCTGAGGCCCGGAATCAATCCGGTGCGGCGCTGGAGAGGATATCACGCAGCAATTGAGCAGATTGTAGATGATGTGCCGGTGGCACCACCGGGTGAGCGCGTTGTATACAGCGACTTGAATTTTATTGTGCTGGGAGAAATCGTTCGCCGGGTGGGTGGAATGTCTCTTGATCAGTTTGCTCATGAGCATCTATTTAAGCCGCTGGGTATGCACGACACCATGTATCATCCGGCCTCAGAAATACTATCTCGGATTGCGCCGACCGAGCGCTGCTGGAAGGGCGCTCAACCTTGCGGAGGCCCGGATGGCACGATGCTTCGCGGGCTGGTTCACGATCCCACTGCCCGCCGCATGGGTGGCGGTCCGGGGCACGCCGGCCTCTTCAGCACGGTGGATGATCTTTCAATTTTTTGCCGGATGTTGTTGGGGGGCGGCGCATTCGGCCAAAGGCAGATATTATCGCCGGCAACCATAATCACCATGAGTGCACCGTCAACGCCTCTGCATAAAGGCTACATTCGCGGTCTCGGCTGGAGCCTGGACACAACCTGTGATGACGGCAAAGGAAAACATTCATCCCTGCCGATCGATCACTCCGGTTTTACAGGCACCAAACTCTGGCTGCATCCCGGGACCGGCCTGTATATCGTGTTTCTCTCCAACCGGCTTCATCCGGACGGTAAGGGGGATGTATTCGATCTGCGCGAACATGTTATCACGATTGCTGTCAGTGTTGCGGCCGGTCAAGACACACCGGCAGAGTTGTCCGTCAAGACCAATGTCGCAAACCCTGGGTCAATGAATTTGTTGCCGGGAGAAAATCAGCCTGGCGGGCAGGTTTTGAGTGGCCTGGATGCCCTGCGGGCCGAGGATTTTAATCGGCTGCGGGGCGGAAAAATTGGACTGCTTACGAACCATACCGGCCAGGATCGCGACGGTGTCAGTGCCATCGATTTATTGGATGGGGCCGGCAATCTTGAGTTAATCGCCTTGTTCAGCCCGGAACACGGCATTCGCGGCATCCGTGATGATCGCGTACCCTCTTCGCGAGATAAAAAAACCGGATTGGTGATCCACTCGCTTTATGGGAAACGTGTGCGACCCACTCCTGAAATACTAGCCGGTATTGACACCATCGTGGTCGATTTGCAGGATATCGGTGCGCGTTTCTACACTTACATGACCACGATGGCCTATATGTTGGAGGCAGCAGCCAAGCAAAAGGTTAAGGTCATGGTATTGGATCGTCCCAACCCCATAAACGGTCTTCAGATCGAAGGTCCCATGCTTGAGAAAAAATTTATTGGATTTACGGGCTATTTCCCCATGCCCATTCGACACGGGATGACCATGGGCGAGCTGGCGCTGCTTTTCAGCGCTGAAAATGATATCGCAGTGGATTTAACTGTCGTTAAAATGAAGGGTTGGCGGCGCCGATACTGGTTTGATGAGACCGGCCTGCCCTGGGCGAATCCGTCACCCAATATGCAGAATTTGATTCAGGCCACTTTGTACCCGGGAATCGGAGCCATAGAGGGAACCCGAATTTCAGTGGGTCGCGGAACCGCCACACCCTTTGAGCAGATCGGTGCACCCTGGATCGACGGGGTCCAACTGGCTGCGGCGCTTAATGCAAGAGGATTGGCGGGCGTTCGCTTCTACCCGGTTTCATTTACCCCGCAATCAAGTAAATTTGCCGGCGAGAAATGTCAGGGTGTTTTTATCTTGGTGACGGATCGCCAGGCACTGCGACCCGTGCGTCTGGGTTTAGAAGTTGCCGCCCTACTTTACCGCCTTTATCCGGAGAAATACCGCCTGGAAGAAGAAGAAAATCTGCTAGGGTCCGAAAGGGCGCTGATTCAGATTTTGTCGGGAGAAACTCTGGCCGCCATCGTGAAAACCTGGCAAGCTGATGAGAAACATTGGCGACAACGGCGGAAACCCTATTTATTATACCCTGATTGAGCGATACTCAATTGGGATTCAAGATTTAAAATGAAATCCTGAGTTTTTTCTACACCTTTAGTACCTATCTAACAACATAATTTCGCCACCAAGACACCAAGACACGAAGTCAAATTATAATAAACAGTTATTGTTTGTGTCTTTGTGCCTTTGTGGCTATTCATTCCGGCTTGTCCGGGTTGGGATTAAGGATATTTGAAAATGAAAGTGTACATTAGTGCGGACATCGAGGGAATTACCGGTGCTTCTCATTGGGATGAGACCGACAAGCTGAAACCGGATTACAACGAATTCCGTGAGCAAATGACAGCTGAAATATCAGCAGCCTGTCAAGGAGCACTGCAGGCCGGCAGCACGGAAATATGGGTCAAAGACGCCCATGGCACTGGAAGGAATCTGATTGCCGCCAGATTGCCACGAGAAACCCGGCTGATCCGGGGCTGGAGCGGTCACCCCTTTTCAATGGTGCAAGAGCTTGATGAAAGTTTTCACGCCTTGCTGATGATCGGTTATCACTCCCGGGCCGGCTCGGCTGCAAATCCGCTTGCCCATACATTCTCGGGCAATATCGCCGGCATAAAAATTAACGGGAGCTATGCCTCGGAACTACAAATGTATGCTTATGCCGCCGCTTTAGTGAATGTGCCATTGATCTTCGTATCCGGTGATAAAGGAATTTGCAAGGAAGCGGCATTGCTGATTCCAAATATAGCAACCCTGGCCGTCAAGCAAGGCACAGGAAATGCGACCATTAATATCCATCCCCATCTTGCGGTTGAAAAAATTCGGCAGGGTGTCCAAATTGCACTCCAGGGTGATGTATCAAAATGCCGCCTATCGCTGCCGGAGCAATTCACGGTAGACATCACCTACAAAGATCATACCATGGCCAGTAAAGCATCCTTTTTCCCGGGAGCCGTATCAACTCATCCACACACCATCCGATTTGAGTCGGATGATTATTTTGAAGTTTTGAGGCTATTCGCTTTTGTTTTATAATCATCTGGTTATCTATAATGAAGTTTCAAATGGGAGTAAAGTGCAAAACCTATTTTTTTCTATCTTCTCAAAAGTCGGATCCAGCGCCATACGTTCAAAAGCCCCATCAGGGAGTTTGACACGTAGGTCAGCGCACAGGCCAGCAGAATTTTTTTGGCAGCGCGGATATCTTCCGCGGGAATGTAAGATTCGGATGACAGCATCGGCAGCGCTCGGTTGAAACTGGCATCAAACTCGGTGGGAAGGGTCAGAAGGTGCACCAGCACTGGAATGCAAAGGGTGGCAAGTCCTCCCAGAAACATCAGTACACCGACGGACGGCACACGAGTGATGGCGGCCAGCACCGGAACCCCCATCATAATGGCGGCACCGAACCGTTCCACTTTTTGGGCCGTGCCGATCATCCGGGTTCGGGTTTTAAGCGGTTTATAACCGGTATGGTCCTGGATGGCGTGTCCGACCTCATGAGCGGCGACAACCACGGCCGTGAGCGATTTCCGGCCACAAATTTTCCTTGTCAGGCGAATGGTTTTCCCGACGGGATCATAGTGATCGCCGATATCGGTCACCTCCACGGCAACATCTTTTATATCCAGGCTCGCCAAAATCATGCGGGCCAGATCGATGCCGCTACCGGAAAAATATTCCTGCCGATTGTACTTGTTCAAAACGTGCCGGGCCCACAGATGGGGCCCGAATAGGGCGACAATTATCGGGATAATAATATAAATCATTCGGGTTTGCCGAGCAGTTCGGCAATGAATGCCGAGGTCTTTGTCATCAGGTCCCGGTTGGATGTCTCATCAATTGTTTGGTTGGTTTCAATGCTGAAATACGGCATTATTCCTCCTCATAGAGCGACCCCCCCCTGAAAGCGGGGGGAAACGATCTCGATCATTTATGGTGAGCATTAAAATCTATCCCGAATGAAAAGTCCGGCTCAGGAATAAAGGGATCAGCTTTTGTTTTCGACCTTTCTTACCCAGGTGCTGTAAATACCCGGCGTTGAGCCGGGAATTTCTATGGCGCCGGCAGTGTTTTTATAAAAATCGGTATCTTTTACCGCTCCTACAACTGCGTATCCGTACCCTTTTAACTTCATGTCCAACAGGCAGGCCTTCAGCAATGCCGTGCCGGTACCCTTTCGCCGATGGAGGCGGTCTACGCCCACCGGACCGAAGAATCCAAGCGCGGTGGCATCATAGCAGGCAAATCCGACTATCGTCTCATATTTAACGGCCACAAAGCATGTTCGGGGTCTGTTGGTAAAGGCCACATCGGTTTCGCCGGCCCAGGCGACACCGAAATTATCCGCTACCCACTGAACGATGAGATGCTTCTCCGGCCCGATAGGCTTGCGAATGGTGATTTCCTGGTTTTTCTGCTCCGCGATGAACTGCCAGTCATCGCCAATTTCAAATAACTTTACGAGCATATCCGTCATCGGTTGTTATTTTCTCCTCCAGTGCGACTGATGCAGCCACGTCATTTTGGCAGATAATTACTTGGAATAAACAGAGTTAACCGCTTATGAATATCATGAAAATTCCAAGTACCAAAAAGCAAATAATTTGAGTATTGTGATTTGTAATTTCAATGCCGTATTCGGGAAGGCAAATCGCTTCTATCTGAATCAGTTAGAGTTGAATTTGACGTTCCCTTGGCAACTGATCGGCTGCTAGTACACCATCAAAAACGCATAGCGATCCATCTTCTGATCGTAAGCGGTGCGAACATTGATGGGAAACTCGAACCGGCGCACGGTGGAATAAACGTCCACGGCCATGGCCTCCGGCGCCGGCCGGGCCATGCGCGGCTCCTTGCAGATCTTGCGGTCTCCGGAACACTCCTTGCAAAAACAGCATGAATCCATGAACAGCAGGAAGGCCCGCTCGCAACCGGCCAGAAAGACTTCCCGCTCCAGTTTGACCAATCCGGCGTTAATCTTGCGGGACCATGCATGGCGGTCTTCAGGTTTTTCCATAGTGCCTTCAAAGTGCAGGATTACCGCATCGCTGTATTCACTGAAAAACTGCTCGCAATCGGCCACAGGCGGGGTGTTGGGCGGACAGGCGCCACCTCTGCCGTATTCACCGCAGCCAAACATGCATTTCATGCGCACCCACTGGGCCACAATGATTTTTTGGGGATCTATCCATTTGTAGTCGGTGTAACCTTTTTCATTAAATATAGCGTCGAGGGTTTGCCGTTTTTCCGGTGTCAGGCTCATATGTTATCAGCTCCAGGGGTTGGGGTTAAGTTTCCGGGATTCGTTTGAGTCGAAACATAGACTTACGGTATAAAGAAAGCAGTAATTAATCAAGGTGTACCTCATAAAAAATGATAGAGCAAAGCGATACAACAAATCCCTCCAGGGCGTAGGCCCTTGAGGCCCCACGGGCCGGAGGCCGCAATCCAAATTCTAAAATTGCCCCAAAAAGCTGATTAATCGGAGTAAAAATAGGATGAAAGTCAAGCGCCACGTTAGGCGTGATTTTCATCACCATACTCTTAAAACCCCTCCATGGTGTCAAGTGCCTGGGTCGCCAGCCGTTTTTTTGCCAACCGGGGTGGATAACGGCGTCTGACACTGTTTCGCACATGATCATATTCATTCACGTACAGTCTGCGGATGGGTGTACCATAAACACAAAGCATCACACAGGTACCGGCGGCCGGATTGCCGGCCTGATGGATACCGTCATTTAGAGGCTGAACCACCGACGTGTCGCCGGGCTCTAGAAAAACCCGCTCGGATTCCTTGAGCCTGGCGTAACCTCGTCTGGTCTCGTCGTCTTGCCGGCGGTATCTGATCACTTCAATCTTTTCAGAAACACAGCCGTAGACACCCCAGGAATTGTGATCATGGATAGGTGTATATTGTTTAGGTTCGTAGATGTATAGGCGCACCGAAAAAAGTCGTTGATTGTTGATGTACAGAATGAACTCATTTAAAAAGATCGTGGCCTGGCGGAGATCGGGATACCGTTTCCCCTTGACGATGTCGGCAAGGATTTTTTTTAATAACCGGCGGTTCAACAACAGGGCAGGCAACTCTGCGCATGTGAAGGCGATGCGCTCATTTTGGCTCTTGATCTTCTGAATGGTTTGTGCCCAGCGGTCAAAAATAGCCTGGAGTTCGTGCAACGATTGCGGTAATTGGGTCAAATTTATTTTCCTCCATTAATTAGAGGTACTGTCAAAACGCATTCTCAGGTTTTGGGAACGTTTCTCTAATTATTTTCCAGCCGAACGTACTGGTCATAAAACGGTGCACCTAAACCCATATCCGTCAGGCCGGCTGCGATGAGCTGATTCACACCGCCGCCTCGATTCATCCAATCACCGCGCCGGTAAAGCACCACTCCGGGATGCAGCCCGGGCATTATGTCGAGAGCTACTTTCAGCCGGTTTAGGGAGGATACAATCCAAACTTCCCTGTCAGTATCGATTGTCGGCAGCAGGGGGTTGTCGGCAGCGACCCAGGCGCGGGGCAAGCCGTTTTGGTCTTCAGCTAAAATCTGTGAATGAATGGCATTTCTTCGCACCAATGTCAGCAGCCGCAAAGGGTATTGGGAATCCGCCACGGGTTCCGGGTGCAGGATCAGGGGAAAGCGATATCTTCCGTCCAGGTGGTCGAAGGTCAAATCGGCATAGGCAATCTCCGGCCGGTCGGCTTTAATGCAGCCCTTACGGCGCAACTGTCCGAGGGAGACCTGCAGATAAGGCCAGTCCAGGGATTTTTGCAAGCAGGTTTCGGTGTCCGGAAGTTCCACCGGGGGATCAAGCCTTTTGCCGATTTGGGTGAGAATCCACATATCGTCGCGCGCTTCGGCCGGCGGCGACACTGCCGGCCGGACATACTGGACGTATTCGTGCAGATAAGACCCGATGATGTCCTCTTGCTCCAGCATCAGCGTGCTCGGCAATATCAAATCCGCCCTCTGAGCAGTGTCGTTCATGAAAGCATCCACTGGCGGGAGTCCGGCGCCTGGTTGACCACGTTGATCCCGTTGATCCAGATCAGCTTGATCGGCGGGTCGATGGCAGTTTCTATTTCACGGCCGATGGCGGCAATCGGAAACGATCGCCGGCCTTTTTTCCGGTGATCCCGCGTCCAGTTAAGGTTCAGGTTGCGGTAGGCATGCTGGTGAAAATAGCTGCCGCCGCCGGAGATACCGATATTGCCGGAAAGAAGCGCCAGTGCATTGATAAAACGGGCGTTTTCACCGCCATACCGGTAGCGCTGCAACCCGGCGCCAACGAATGTGGCTGTCGGTGTATCCTGACTATACCATTGCCACAATTTCTCGACATCCGCCGGGCTGACTTCACAATGTTGCGCCAGGTTTTCCGAAGTCCAACCGGATATCAGATCCAGGAATTTTTCCGGCTTTTTCGTGTGTCTGACGAGCGATTCAGGTATTTGCCGCTCTTCCCGTAACCGTCTGATAACGGCGGCAGCCAGAAATCGGTCTGTCCCGGGGCGGATACGAATGCGTTCGTCTGAATATAAATCATTGCCGTCTCCGCCCGGAGAAATGGTCAGAACCCGGGCTCCTGCTTTGCGGGCTTTGCGGATGATGGCCGCTGTGTGGATCGAGCTGCGGGAGAAATCCTTGCCCCAATTAATGATCCGGGCGGCATTGACCAGATCGTTTATGTCGTTGTTTTTACGTGAGCCGAAGTCGTGGATGTAAGCCATAAAGCCGGCGGCATCGCACAGCGACCCGACGGTCCGGCTGGTTCCCAGGATGGAAAAGAAAAGCGCTGTGGCCGCCTTCATTGCCCCTTTGGCCCCATCACTTTTTAGGTGAAGGATTGCTTTGGGCTGTGAGCGCAAGGCCTGGATCTTTTCGGCGCATAGATTCAGAGCCTCCTCCCAGGTAATTTGGCGCCAGGAGTCATTGACCCGCAAAAGCGGATGACGGATGCGGGCGGGATGCTGCAGCCGTTTGATGTGATCCTTGATTTTGCGGCAGGTGAACCCGGCCGTAAAAGGACTGTTCGGGTTACCCCGCAATATAATGCGATCGTGCAGGCGGTAATCGTGGTGTTCATTAATACTTCACCAACTTTACCCTGAATTGAGAATTTGGTGCTTAAACCACACTGAACTCTTCCTTACAAATAGCTGAGTGCGGCGAGCTGCTCCCGCAGGAGTAAGGGGAGTTAAATCCTGCCGTTTACTCTTCGATCTCAATGGCTACCGGCACGCACTCAGTGGCAGCCTGTCGGACAAGATCCTTATATTGATCGGGAATTTCGTCAAACTTGACAATAGACAGCAGCTGGTCTTCGTCGTATTCGAAAACTTCCGGACAAAGCTTGTTGCAGTTGCGGTCGCCCATGCATTGCTCGTTGATGCGCACTTTCATCTACGTCTCCTATTGTCCCCCACCTGGAGGGCCGGTTGGGGCTAAAAAGTCCTATCGGATGGGATTCATGGTTAACAGGCCATTTTTCAATACCGCCGTATGATACCCAATGCGCAACAAATAATCAAGATGATTGATGATCAATTTCAGAGAAGAACCTATGATTTTTCGACTATCTTCAATCAGGGCAGCGTTCATTTCAGGGTTATTTTCCAATCTCAGCTCCATCAGGTAATTGAAAAGGCTTTTTGAGTGTGACTTCGATTCCAAATCTTTTCGCCCAAAAAGCGGTGCCTGCTGCCACGTCTTTATGGAATGGGCGGTCTTCATAGAGAATCGCTACCTTCTCGAATCCTTCGCGGGCCATCAAATCCAACAGGCCGATGAAATATCTCTTAGCAAGCGCATATACGCCGAAAACATATTTCTATCGTCGCTCCCATATCTGTTCTCCGGAAGCTGCGCAGGCCAGCATCACCATCTTGTGTTGTTCGCTAACTTCCGATGCTGCAAGGGTCAAGGGAGTACCGTATGGGGAAAAAAGCAGCTCACGGCGAATGGGATAGGCACTGGAGGGAATCAGCTTGGTGAGGAAGATCACCGTCATATCTTCTTTGGGATCGATCCAGAATGCGGTGCCGGCATAACCGCCCCAGGCGTATTCACCGGGTGACCCCATCACTTTAGCCTTGGCAGGGTTCAGCATCACCGAAACACCAAGGCCAAAGCCGATACCTTCATAGGTGGTCTCATTAAAGGTCGGTTGGCCCAATTCGGCCAGATCTGCGGGCAAATGATTGGAGATCATATATTCCACGGTTTTACGGCCCAGCAACCGCGTACCGTCCAGTTTACCCGTGCAGCGCAGCAGTTCAGTGAATCGAAAATAATCGCCGAGAGTCGACACCAATCCACTGCCGCCGGAAAAGGTTTCTACCGTATCGATGATGGAACTGGTTTGGGGGGCTTCCAGCAGCGTGAGATCATTTTCGTCGGTGCGCTCGTAAAGCGCTGCAAAACGGTCCAGCTTGTCTCTGGGCACTGCAAATCCGGTATCTTTCATACCGATGGGCTCGAAGATGTGTTCTTTAAAATAAGTGTTCAGCGATTTTCCGGACACAACCTCCACCGCGCGGCCCAGAACATCGAAGGAGACCCCGTAGTTCCAACGCTGCCCGGACTGGAATTCCAAAGGAATTCTTTCGGTTTTAAAAAGTACGGAGTGAAGCGACATCCATAAATATTCAATTTGCAATCTTCAATTTTCAATTCCGGCTTGTCCGGGTTAGGCGAACCACCAGCGTTCGGCAGCCTTGGCCCCATCGGGGTTACAGTTGCCGGCCACGTTGACGTATCGGCACTTCTTGCTGGCAGCAATCACCCAGTCCTCAAACATGTGAACGATAGTGCCGCCCTCGTCTCGACAGATTTTCTGCGTTTCAAAATACATCTCGGCCCGTTCTTCCTCATCGAGCTCCGCTCGGGCTTCTTTGAGCAGTTTATCGAAGCGTTCATGCTTAAATTGGCTCTTATTTCCCCTCTACTTGCTGATAAATTTAACTAAATGGCCGATAACTCCCTTTTTTTGTTGACATTTAGAGCTATTCTTCCTATATATGTTCCATATAAAGAAGTTTTTTGTCACTACTACTCCATCACTCCATAAGTTTACATGTCTTATTCATGTATACATCCTACTATAATCTGAGTGAAAAACCATTTCAAATAAGCACGGATCCAAGTTTCCTTTGGCTTGGCGAAAAGCACAAGGAAGCTTTGGCAATTTTAAAGTATGGTGTGATGGATGGAAAAGGTTTTTTGCTTTTAACCGGAGAGGCGGGGACAGGTAAAACCACGCTGATTAATGCCCTGTTGGAAAGTCTTGATGACGATACTCTGGTTGCCAATGTCACCGATCCTGACTTGGATTTAATGGGCTTTTTAAATCTTATCGCCATATCATTTGGCGTCTCTCAAAAATTTGATAAGAAAGAAGAATTTATCGTTTCATTCAAAGATTTTTTGAAGAAGACTTACTTTGATAACAAGCGTGCTCTGCTCATTATTGACGAGGCCCATCGATTATCAGAAAAACTGTTAGAACAAAGTCGACTGATATCAAATTTAGAGTTGCCAGAAAAAAAACTGATCAATATTTTCTTTGTTGGTCACAATGAATTAAATCAAAGGTTGTTGTCGCGCGATTGTCATGCCCTCCGTCAGAGAATCACGCTGAATTATCAAATCCAGCCATTATCAGAAAGTGAAACGCGGCAATACATTCATCACCGTCTGAAAGTTGCCGGAAATGATAAGGAACTTTTTAATCGAGAGGCCATATCTGAGATATACCGTTTTTCAAATGGCTATCCTCGGCTGACCAACCTGATTTGTGATCATGCCCTGATAACCGGCTATATTCGAGAAGTGAAGACAATCACGCCGGACATCATAAGAGAATGCTCTCAGGACGTTTTGCTCCCTGGCGAAGTCATGGAAGATTCACTTTCCAACTCCCAAAAGCAGCCGACGGCTGACGGCTTACCCCATTATCTGCGGCCTCCTCCGGCCAAAAAAGAAAGCGTAAAGCGAATGTTCTTAGAAGAAGCAAAGACACTGGTCCGCGCTTTGAAACAGGGAGTGCGTCGTAACGCTGGCGGATTCTCGCGGGAGGGAGTAAAAAAAAAATACATCATTTTAGATCTCCCTACAATGGTTCATAGACGACCACATTTATATGGCGTCTTTGCTGTTTCCATAGTGGTTATCGCTATGGCCTTTATTTTTCTATTTCAAAAAGATCCTGTCTCAAGAGCAGGTCAGCCGAAGCCGGCGGTCAGTGAGCTAATTGCTTCACATTGGGCGAACCTAAGGCAAACTTCTACAGCAACACTTGGTCCTCAATCCTCTGATAAATTGAAGATACTGAGTCCATCCTCATTGGAAAAGGAAGCATTCAAAAAAAAGAATTTCGATCGCGAATTAGAGCAGAAACAGGCAGCTCCTTTGATGGGCGCTCTGGAACCATCTCCAAGTGGAACCGACCGTTCGCTCAAATCATCTACCAACGCTCAAAGACACGCTGGCTCCACACCGAGTCATCCCATAGACATTCCACCTGCGGTCCAATCGGAGACACTTCAACCAGCTTCGCTGGAACTTGCCAAGGAAGCGCTCGAGAAAAAGAATTTCAGCCGAGCAGTTGAATTTTATGAAGATGCGCTAGCCCGGCAATCGAGAGACGTACCCCAGGTGAAAGTGCTTTATTCTCGCGCTTTGCGTGGGCAAGCAAGCATGTTCGAGGGAAAAGACCTAAATAAAGCCGAAATATTACTGCGCAAAGCAGTTCAAGTCGATTCTCAAAGTTCCGAAGCGTATTTTGACCTGGGAAAACTTTATACCCGATCGAAAGATTACCCCAAGGCCATCAAATCTTACCAAAAGGCGATCGGCCTAAATCCTCGTTCGGCGAAGACAGTCTTTAATCTTGGCTTTGTATACGCAACAACCCAAGATTATGCCAATGCCGAAGAAATGTTTCTTCGTGCCGGCGAGTTGAAGCCTCCCTTCCTCGACAAAGCCATTTTTAACCTGGCTATGGTCCAACAAAAGCAGGGGAAAGAACAGGAATGCGTTAATAACTTGGAAAAAGCTCTAATGATTAATCCTGATAATCATCGCGCACGGAAATATCTAGAGCAACTTACGGGTATCTCAGGAGTATCACGATAATGTCGGCTACGCGACAGGCCATAGCCAAACGTCTATTGGTGTTAGCATTACTCTGGGGCTTTATCGGCTGTGCTTATCCATTCAAACGTGCAGAACCCCAGCCACCACCTCCGCCTCCGGCGGTAGTCGAGTCTGCCCCTGAGATTATATGGAAAATCCCCGCAGAGAGAGTGCTCCAACCGCCACCACCATCAAAGCCGAAACCTCGTCCCTATGTCCACGAAGTTCATTCTTCCGGAGAGATCCTTATTTCTATCGCCAAGTGGTATACTGGATCTCGGAACAACTGGACGGCCATCGCTAAGGCCAATCCCCATCTGAACCCGAACAGAATCTTCATCGGCGATAAAATTTTAATTCCTGAAAATCTGTTGAAACGGCGCGACCCCATGCCGAAACTCGCTCCTTATGTGCATACGGTTCGATGGCTCGGAGAGAACATTTCCATCATTGCCCAATGGTACACCGGTTCCGGAAAAAACTGGAAGATCATTGCCGAGGCTAATCCTAAAATTAAATCGAACCACATCATCCTCGGAGACAAGGTCATTATTCCCCAAAATCTGTTGAAACGGCGCGACCCCATGCCGCTTAACTTCCTCGTCACTTCTTCCCGTAAAAAATCTGCTCAAACCCTGCCACCCAAACAGCCACCTGTAGAATCCTATGCAACCGAGCTGTTCAACCCCGAAATCACTGAACAGCCATCGACTGAATTCGATACAATCCCACTGTTTGAGCCTATAGAATAAGTTTGCACAGTGGATTTAGACGCAGTCTTATCTATTGAATACGGAGCGTATTTCACATCGGATGAGATGACTGAAACCACCGTTGTGCGGTGGAGCATCACTCGATAAGATTGTTCCAGAATTGATGTTGATCATCCGTGCTATTGCCCGGTTCACCGATGCAGAACTATGGTGTCCGACGGCCTTCACAAAATCCATCGAGTAAATCCTTCTACCGACTTCCTTTGCTAAGGCCGTGAGGCACTTGAGTTGAAAGTTTGTCAGAAGGCCAATAAAGGTTTCGTATGACTTTTGTTCCCTGGCGAATATTAACTCAAGAGCCGCCTTCAGTTTGTCCAATGAAAAGACATCTCCTTCTGGAGTGACTCCCCATAGGGCCTCACAAAGCTGTTGTATATCCCCTGTTATGTTATTGACCATTTTAAACACTTGCTTTAAGGTCTCTCCGAAAACTTTACGCCCTCCACTCTCGAATTTTTTTACCAGAAATTTCGAAAATTCTTCATATGGCATCGGATCAACGGTGAGCGGGATAGCCGACTTAAAAAAAGTTGACATTCCAACATACCTACGTTAGTTGAATAGTATTGTTTCATTTATTTGACGTTTCAATTTTATTCATGTCAAGGAGGGGCGGATAATGGCGGTAAAATTAAATCAATATTGGACAATCATCAGTGAAAGACGAGAAGAATATGGAAAATTCATCATCAAGGAATATATACCAGGAATAAATTCCCTTGGTATTCACGTGGTAGCCGGCTGGTCGGTCATAGTCGGCAGTTACGCCGAAATGATTGTTGAAAGTATGAGCAATGATCTGGAGCTTATTGAGAAGGCATTGAAGAATCCAAAATTTAAAGAGTTGCGGGAGAATCTGCTCCATTACGTCAAAGCGTATAAAACAAAAGTACTCATCCCGACAGGACGGAAAGATTCATATACAACTGAATTTAAAGAAGATACTATTAAATTCAATCAAATGTGGAATATTATAAGTGAAACCAAAGCTGAATATGAAGACTATGTCATAAATGAATACTATCCGTTATTGGAAAAATCCAACATTTCAGTAGCCGATGAATGGGAGGTTTTGTTAGGAGACGGCCCGCATATTATTTGTGAGGGCAGAGTTCGTGACACTGAAAAGTTAATAAAAACCATCCAGAGCAAAAAATTTCGAACGGCGAGACGAAAATTAAAAGGATATGTTGAAAATTTTGAATGCCGTATCCTTTCATTTCACATACGAAAGATCAAGGGCTATAAATCTTCGAGCTATCATATGCTGGAAGTATAACGTTTTGGGGTTTAGATTTAGGATAAAGACCCATTCTTATGGCATTCTTTGTCTAAAAATTACCATTGCCATGATTATAATGAAAACCGGGCCACGGACTCTGACGCTGGTAGCCGGCACTTTCAGACCTGATTGCGTAAAGACCATGATCTTTGCTGCCCACATAGATCGTCCCGTCGGTACCGATCGCCGGAGATGAACTGACTCCATCGTCTGTTCTAAACCGCCACTTCAGTTTGCCACTCGGAGCGATCGCATACAGATGATGGTCGTCGCTGCCGATATAAATGGTGCCATCTTGACCGATGGCAGGCGAAGAGGAAATTTTTTCTTCGGTCCTAAACCGTCATTTTCGGTTTCCGTTTTTTGTCAGCGCATACAGATGGTGGTCCCAGCTGCCAACAAATACGGTGCCGTCTCTTCCGAGGGCCGGAGATGACTGGATCCAAGAGCCGGTCTTGAAGGTCCACCGCAGGCGACCGCTTCGCTCGATGGCATACAAACGGTCATCCCAGCTGCCGACATAGACCGCATGATCTCTGCTCACGGCCGGCGATGAAGATACCTTGTACTCTGTTTTAAAGCGCCATTTCAAACTTCCATCTTTTCGGACGGCATACATAAAGTTATCATAACTGCCGAAATAAATCGTGCCGTCATCATCGACGGCCGGCGACGATATGACGGGTTGTTTACCCATGGCCCTGAACTTCCACTTCAAAATATGATCCGGTTCGAGGGCGTACAAATAGTTATCCTAGCATCCGACATAGATTATCCCATCATTCCCGATTAACGGCGTCGACTGCACCCAGAATCCGGTTTATTATGTCCACCGGTGCTTCCCTTTCGGGCCGACAGCGTGGAGGCGGTCGTCCTAACTGCGGAAGAGGATCAAGCCCCGGGCGCGATGATCAGCGAAGATAAAACAGGTCCCCAGACAGTCGCTTTCCATCTGAATAGATGGCATATAGGTAATTTCAAATGCGATCAAAATATGGCCAGTATCTATTTAGAGGCTTTTTATCTCTTCTAATACTTTTCCTGCAGTTTTTCTTACATAGCCATCTTCATCTTTCAAGGCCTCCATCAGGGGGCCTATCGCTCTCTTATCCCTTATCTTGCTCAGGGCCTCTGCTGCATTCTTTTGGACATTCCAATTCTCATCATTCAAGGCCTCAACCAATGGCTCTACTGCTCTGTTATCCCCTATCATCCCAAGTGCTATTGCCGCTCCCCACCGAACAATCAGATCTTCATCCTTCAAGGCCTCAATCAATGGCTCAACTGCTCTATTATCCCCTATCCATCCAAGAGCTAGTTCGGCTCCCCACCTGGTATAATCATGTTCAAGGTCTGAAAATATGCTAAGTTCGGAATATTTCAAGGCCTCAATCAATGGCTCAACTGCTCTATTATCCCCTATCTTTCCCAAAGCCTCTGCTGCATTCTTCCGAACACTCCAATCTTCGTCCTTATCGTTCAAAACCTGTATTAATGGCTCTACCGCTTTGTAATCTTTAATCTCTCCTAATGCCTCTGCTGCTTTCCATCGAACAAGCAGTTTTTTATCCTTCAATTTTTCAATTAAGAGATCCACCGCTCTGGTATCCCCTATTTTTCCTAGAGCTTCTGCTGCTTCCCATCGAGAATACTTGGATTTCCCGTATTTCAAGATACTTATCAGATCTTCAACGTCATCCTTGCCCGCAGATCTAAATGTTTTGAACAAATCAACAAACCTGAATATTTCAATGAAGTCACTAAACGTTCCCATTTTGCAACCTTTTTTTACTTTGCAATTTTTACCGTCTGACTGAATATTTGCTGACCGCTCATTAGATCTATAATGAATATTCTTCCAACACTTCCTTCTTTCATATTTATATCCTTTTCTAATTTGGCCACTTCACCGGGTTCCAATTTCGATACTATGCCCTGTTTGATCTCTTTCCCGGATAGCACCAGAGAGCCGGCCTCTCCGGTGACGTTCGGAGAAGATATATCGGGTGTCCATATACATTTGGTGTTTGCGAACCTTACAGTATCCCCATTTCGGTGTGCTATTATCAGGTTTTCTCGACTTGCAGAAGCTTCGGTGACCTTTAGAACTGGGTGTGGTATTCTTGTCTGACCAAATGATATGAGAGCTATAAACGTAGCTATTACTATAATCCAGAATAGGATACTACCAACTAATGCCCAGTCCACACCTGCATTTTTCTCGACTAGTTCTTTCATCTTATTCTAACCCCAATAAGGGTTTCCTGAACAAATCACACAATTTGAATGACCAGAGCTTTCTTGAATAACCATTGTAAAAAAATTCCTCATATAATTCTGTAAACGAATTTTTGTTCTTTGAAAAACAGGTACGAAAATGGCCGATAGGCACTATTGTTTATGCCTGGATTAAATACCGTTCATTAAAAATGCAGCCAACAAAGTAAATATAATTAATATTATAGTTACCCCAGGACCTATTCCCGTTGGCGTCATCCTCATTGCAATTATGGGCCTTCTGAAAGATGTAATTACAAAATAGGCAACCCTTAACATGCTTTTGTCAAGGAAGGATCCAAATGCTAACAATGGTTCCTTGCAGAACGAAATGATTGCATTACCAGGTACTCTTCCCAACCAATCTGAATCAAGTGTAAAAGTTGGCGTTCCTCGAATTAGTGTTCTTAAAAACCAGGCCGACAAAAAGGTGAATACAAACATTTGAACAATTGAAAAAACCCGTGTAATGGTGTAAGGAACAAATTCAACTGGATAGGGAAGCATCTCATAAAATGGATAATATGGATATACTCCCATGAAAACGCAAAGGAACGCCGGGATGCTCATACCAATTAACATGTTTATAGGCGTATTTTCACGTCTCTCTTTTAGTTTTACCTTTATATCCGCTGGTGGCTCCTCTCTTCCTTGAAACCATAAATTATAGGGAAGTTTTATAGCAGTATGTAAGAAAGTCCCTACCGTAGCTCCTTCAAGAAGTAGATATGCAATGGGTTGATGTATCAATTCTGCAGCCTCTATGGTCATGCTTTTGCTCACAAATCCATTGAAAAGTGGTACTCCGGAAATGGAAAAACCACCAATTAAATAAAGCCAGAAGGAGATGCGCATGTATTTGTAGAGGCCTCCCGTGTTCGTAAATTTGCACGTACCGGTTACTGACAACACCGTACTTGCACCCATTAGAAGCAGACAACTGTATATAATATGACAGACAATATGAGAAACTGAACCGAGTATTCCCAGATAAGTTCCTATTCCCACACCACATATCATGTATCCATCCTGAGAGATGATGTGATAGCCACAGAGCCTTCTTGCGTCATTCTCAAGCACTGCCAGAAAAAGTGCAACAACGGCAGTTATCACCCCCAACCACATCAGTAGCTCCACACCGGGAAAACATCTTATCAATCCGTATATCCCGGTTTTGGTACTAAATGCGGTCACATATAACACGCTGGTAACACCACCCGTAGAATAGGCATCAGGCAACCATGAATGGACTGGAAAAGAACCCGCATCTATTAGAAACCCAATCATCATGAAGTAATAGGCAATATAAGTCCAGTCCCATCCCCAAGGCATAAGATTTAAATCAATTGACCCTGTTGTTTGCACATGTATGATACTACCGGCCAGAAGGAATCCACCGGCCAAGACGTGCCAGAAAAAATACCTAAATCCAGATGCCTTTGATGTCTTCGTACCTCGAAACCAAATGAGGAACACCGCTGACCAGGTTGCTACCTCAACAAAGAAAATGTAGGTAAAAAGGTCTCGAGCAAAAATTGCTGAAACCGAACTACCAATATGAATCAATGCTGATACATGCTCCCAATCATTCTTTTCCCGGAGAGCAAATATGAGCATGGCAATCCCAATAACCACGTATACATACGCGAAAACCATGCTCATTTTGTCTATCCGTCCCAATTCAAGGGTATAATGTAAGAAAGGGATACGCCATTTATGAAGGGCATCGGGGTAAGCAGGAATAGAACCAAAAAATCCCATTGATGATAGAATTAGGATTATAAGCCCCACTGTAGGGAGAAAAACTAAGTATACTTGCTTGACTTTCCTGTTTATGAGAAATGGTAGCAGGAAAGCACCAAGCATAATCACAATCCCGGGATGTATCCATTCAGCCATTTTAACTACTTCCTCCTGCGTTTCTCATAATAATCCACAGGCCGCACAAGCCAGATACCCAGCAATTTGGCTCCAAGAATTAAAATAGAACAAAATACAAATCCACAGATGGCAAAAAATCCTGGTATATATTGAAACGAGAAGTGATAATGAAGCTTATCGAAGTAAAGCAATAAAAATCCTATTACGAGACTTCCACCAACACCAAAAATATAGTAGGATTTCAATAGAAACTTTTTTGTTATTTTCATTCTCACATACCTCCGAAGAGATTTTTTACTGCCATTTGCGCCAGGTCAAATATATGGAACATATTTGGGAACAGACAAAATATGATAGAGAAAATCCCGGTTATGGCTAAAGGAATAATCATAAAAAGATATAGAGGTCGTCCTGTCTCTTTTCCCCTGGCTTCTGTTAACCTGTCAAAGAATGCAGTCCTTACTATGGGAAAGAAATAGACGAGATCCAGTATAGAAGCTGTTATGGCAACAAGCAAGAAGGCTACCTTGTCTGCCTGTATGGTACCCAAGCAGAAATACCATTTACTTATAAATCCCGCCACCGGCGGGATGCTGCACATGCCAAATGCAGTTACGGTAAATGCCGTCATTGTTACGGGCATTACTCTGCCTATCCCTGCCATATGGCTTATTTGTTTTATTCCTGTTACTGCCATTATGGCACCAGCACACAAAAACAGTGTTATCTTCATAAATCCATGGTAAGCAATATGTATCATGGCACCTATGGCAGCCTTAGGGCTTAATATTGCTGCCCCTAAAATTATGAAAGACAGTTGGTTTATGGTGGAATATGCAAGCAGTCTTTTGAGGTTGTCCTGCCCAATGGCATAAAGATTGGCAACTATTATAGTGAAAGAGGCTATACAAGCGAGTGTTAATCCAAGACCAAGTTCTTGCATCAAATCTGTTCCATAGAGATAGAATACTGTCCTGATGATTCCAAAGACACCCGCCTTTACCACTGCTACTGCGTGCAAAAGTGCACTTACCGGTGTGGGGGCCACCATTGCAGTAGGGAGCCAAGAGTGGACAGGCATCCAGGCAGCCTTCATAAATCCCAACATAAAGCAGAAGAATGCTATTTGTAAGGTGAGTTTGGAAGTAGCATCAAGTGCCGGTGTTAATATCCCATTGGGAGCAAAATCTGTAGTCCCCACCCAATAATAGGTCATTAATATCCCAAAAAGTAGGAAGACACCTCCAGTAAGTAGATAGGCAAGGTATTTATGGCCACCATGCATGGCCTCTGGCGTCTCATCATGCGCTACTAAAGGATAAGTTGATAGAGTCAATATCTCATAGAAGACAAACAGGGTTACCAGATTGGCGGCGAAGGCAATACCGATGGCCCCCAATAATGCCACGGCAAAAGAGAAGTAGAACCGCGTCTGGGCATGTTCTTTTAAGGTCCGCATGTAGCCGATGGAATATATGGAGACTAAAATCCATAGACATGAGGAGGTCGTGGCAAAAATCAGACCCAGCGCATCTACATTAAAAGCAAAGTCTATGTTGGGTAGAAAATTAAACCAGATGAATTGGATCGGACCGTATTTCAAAACGAAAGGGGACATGGACAACACGGTATAGCATAGGGCTACGCTGCCGATAAGGGTGCAGCTTTCCCTTGCATTCGGCCGTTTCCCCGAAAATAATATCAACAGGGCAACGACAGAAGGGCATAAAATTGCCCACATCGGTCTGTAAGCTATTGAAAAAAAGTCCGCCATCAACTACTCCGGGCTGTTTTTTCGGTAACTCATTTTAGAGCCCCACAGGGACAGCAAAGTGAATCACATTGGTTAAAATGAATTGGTTAAAAATTCCGATCAACAATATGCCTATCGCCAGGATTATGGCCGGCAGCAGCATACTGAGCGGCGCTTCGCCGGTATGCGGATTATTCGAAGATCCTGTGATAGCGGGCCCTTCATTGGGTGAATGAACAAAAAGACCCTTGTCGAAGACCCTTAAAAATAAAGCCACATTAATCAAGGTACACACCAGCAGGGCAGTGACAAAGCCCCATTGGTGGGCCTCTATCCCTCCCAATAGTAAATACCATTTGCTAAAAAACCCGCATGTCGGCGGCACACCGATAACGGCTAAAGCCCCCACTGTAAAAACGGTAGCCGTAAGCGGCATGGTTTTAAAGATGCCTTTAAAATCGGCGATCTGATGGCCATCGGTTCTGTACATGACCAGGCCAGCCACCAGAAAAAGGCATGCCATCATCATGGCATCGTTTACGATATGAAAAATTGCACCCTGCATCGCAGTGGCATTGGCCACCCCGATACCTCCGACAATATATCCGATTTCGGCAATGATGACGTACGACAACATGCGTTTAAAATCACTCTGTGACAGAGCCATCACGGCGCCGAATAAAATGGCCAGGGTACCAAAC
>CALZJV010000129.1 GCA_945787595.1 uncultured Desulfobacterales bacterium
CTTTGAAAGGCTTGATCGCCTCAGCGATATTATCGGTCTCGCAAGTATCGCGCAGCAATTTTAAATCAGAAAAAATTATATCAAACGCGCGTTGGCGGTGCAGGTTAAGCGCATTCTTGACGCTATCCGCATTTTCCACTTGATAATCCGAAGGCAAAGATTCACGAATCAATTTGGCTTCGTCTTCCTTCGGAGAAATAATCAAAACCGATTTCATTATTTGGCACCGGAATGTGTTTTTGACCGTCGATTGGTTGAAATAGTGTAAGATAAATAAAAAAATTGTTGCCTGTCAATGAAAAACCCCTCCCATAGATCACCTTTAGAAAGAAATCGGAACAAAAAGTTCTGACCTCTTTTTGGAATTTATTAAAAGTCTATTAGTTTCAGTATATTATAAAATTAGCACGTTTCTTGCTTATCCGGCTTAGGATATGAAATATTTCAAGTTGAAGCTATAGGTATTAACGTGTCATATAATCTGGATTTATGGAAACTGCTGGCCGGACTCGGCATTTTTCTGTTCGGGATGCTTTTGATCGAGGAATCGGTCAAGGCTTTATCCGGAAGGGCTTTCAGGCGTATCATCCGAATGTATACCAACGGCAGGCTGCGGTCCATCGGCAGCGGTGCCTTGGTCACCGCCCTGCTGCAAAGCAGCTCGGCGGTCTCGCTCATGGTGTTGGCTTTTGTCGGTGCCGGCGTTATGAATATGCAAAACGCCATCGGCGTCATCATGGGGTCCAACATCGGCACGACCCTGACGGCATGGATCATTGCCACCATCGGATTTAAAATCAAAATTGAGAGCCTGGCCCTGCCCTTTATCGGCCTGGGCGCCGTCGGTCTTATTCTTTTTAAACCCTCTTCCAAACCATTTCTGGTCATTAGGCTTCTCATTGGTTTTGGCTTTTTATTTCTCGGCCTCGATTTCATGAAAGGAAGCGTTGAAAGCTTTGCGCAAACATTCAGTTTAGAACAACTTCCCGATTACGGCCTATGGTTTTACCTGCTGGTCGGCACCCTTGTCACAGCGCTTATGCAGGCCAGTGCAGCTACCATTGCCATCGTGCTGACGGCTCTAAACAGCGGTCTGATTACTTTCGACATCGGCGCCGCAATGGTCATCGGGGCCAATATCGGTACGACCATAACCGTTTTGCTGGGGGCCATCGGCGGCGTACAGGCCAAAAAAAGAGTAAGCTTAATCCTCAAGCATTCATACGTTTTTCTAATGCTTCAAGCTGTGTAGCTAATTCTGCAGGCAATTTATCACCAAAACCAGCATAGTATTCTTTTACAGAAGCAATACGAAGTGCAAAACATTTTTTACCTAAAAGAGCATTTCCGCCATATCCAGAACCATAAGACCAGATCGATCTATCTTCTGGGAAATGGCTGATGTATTTTTCTTCAATTGGAGCACATGGCCAAGAAGAATCTTTTTGACCTTCTGCTAAAGGCGCACCTACTGAATGAAGACAAGATACAAATTCTCCATCTTCTCCAAGAGCATCAAGAACTGCTTTACCCATACGAGTCATAATACGCATATTTACAGCTACGTAGGGGCTATCTGTTAATTCTATACCAATTTTAGAAATTTTAGATCCTTTTGGTCCCATTGAGAAAGGAATCACATACATTGTCCGACCTTTCATACAACCGTCATATAATCCATTCATTGTTATTTTTAATTCTTCAGGATCAATCCAGTTGTTTGTAGGACCTGCATCTTCCTGTTTTTTTGAAGCGATATAAGTACGATTTTCTATCCGAGCAACATCTGATACATCACTACGGAAAAGGTAACATCCTGGACGTTTTTCGCAATTTAATTGCGTAGCCATCCCCGCATCAACCAATTCTTGTAATAAACGATCATTTTCTTCTTGTGAACCATCAATCCAAACAATTTTGTTTGGTTTTGTCATTTGGGCTATTTCATCAATCCATTTTAATAATGCCTTATTATTCGTCATAATAAACTCCTTTCAAAATTATACATTATCTAGTCCGTCCGTTCCGCTGCGGCCGCTGACAATGATGTTGCCGCGTTTTCGGTGAACAAAAATACCAAAAGCCGCATCCACATTTAAAATCTCCCGGTACATCATAACCACCACTGCAAGGTTGTTCACATGTGCGGTTATATCCATTTTATTGATGCTGATCCGATAAGCGCCAAACCGGTTTTTTTCTAGCGGACTGCAGCATGCGGGTCAAAATTTTTCTCTGGTTTTCACCATAGGCCGAGCGTAAAAAAATAGTTTGCGCCATTGTAAATTTCAAATCATGCTAACGATTTGAAGCCAGGAGGATTCGATTGCACAGAACTACCGTCAGAATCGGCAAGATCAGGCTCAGGATGGTCACCATGATCATCAGCATGCCCAGCTCATCATACTGACCGCGTTCGATCACAAAAATTTTATTAATGTGCTCGGTTACCAGATTGCTGGCTGAAAGCGCCAGGTTGGTAAAGGCGGCCATCACGGCAAAGTAGGTGGCCTTCTGGTTTTTGGGCGCCTCTCTGGCGATCCAGGCCAGCATCGGCACCATGGCAACCTGGCCCAGGGGCGAGTCGGCCATGGTGTCAATGACGGCAATCGTCCGGGCACCGAAACCAAAAGTGGTCCGGGTCCAGTCGTGCAGGCCATAGAACATGCCGATAAACGGCAGCATCATTACGGCGCTATAGAGTGAAAGAAAAACAACCAGATAAGGCAACGGCCGCCGTGCCATCCATCCCCTTAGCCCGAACATGCCCAGGATGGCCAGAATCGAAGAAATCTGGCGCAACGTTCCAAAAAAAGCTTCATCGAATTTCAGAACATCAATCTCCCACCAGGCGGCCCCGGCTCCGAAGGTCGGCATGGCCCGGAAAACAAACACGATCACGGCGATCCCGATGATCTCGCGCCGTTTGGTCGGACTCAAAGCCCCCAGAATTTTAATCATCAGGTAAGTGATGACCCCCAGTGAACCGAGAAGAATGATTTCTTTCTTGAACGTGAGATCTGAAATTCCGAAAAACAGCGCGATGACTACAAACAGGCTGCTGCCGCCCAATATGGACCAGTTCGGCTGCAGCGCATGCACCGCCTCTTCGGCTTTTGGCGGGAAATCTGCTCCAACGGGACCTGCCGAGCGGCTTGGCAGCCGCCGTCGCCGTTGAATGAAATTGGCAAGCACAACGCCCATCACTGAAATCAGCGGTATGATCAAGGAAATCCAGTACATGACCACATACGAAAGCGTTTTGGCCAGCCAACCGCCCAGGCCGGCAACCAGTGCACTGCCGCCGATGATGGCGATACGTCCCAGGGTCTGGACGGTGACGTGCATGCGCTGCAACTGCGCCTCCGGGATCGGTGACCCGTCCCCATCAACATCGGGCACGGCTTCGACGGTCATGGCATCTGCCACCACATCCTGCAGCACAAAACCAACCGGAGACAGCAGCGCCGCAATGACGTACCAGGTCTCCAGCTTCAAAATGGCGCCCATGCGGTCGGCATAGCCGGTCAATCCCACCATCATCAGAAGACTGATCGTCATGATGCTCGCACCTAGATAGACAAAAACGGCTTTACGGCGCCAGAATAAATCGACCAGATGCCCCAGGGGCATTTTAAGCGCCCACGGCAAACCGGCCCAGAAAGCCAGGCCTGCCAGAAAGGCCGCCGATAACCCGAGGGTGTCCTTGATGAAAAAAGATTCGATGATGCCGGTGAAGCCCGAAACCCCGGCAGCCAGGTACACCATGAGCGGCGGGATGTAGCTCCAGCGCATCTCCCTGAAGATTCCAAGAAAATCAACGTTAAACCACTTCCACAAGTTGGTAATGACTAAAACGCCTCTATTGCTTTTCATTGGCTATATCGATTTGACTGTTGGTAACACGGTTGAACTGAACTTTTTCGGTTCATTATTGGCTTCCTTAATACGGCTCTGGGTTAATTCATCCTTACAAAAAACAGCAACAGACATGCCAGGCATGCGTTGACATGCTGGAAATTTCACCGCCTGGACCTATGTCACTGTTCTTTATTGAAAACACATGATCAGCTTCGACTTGCAAAGAGGTTAAAAAAGGCTGGAATCAACAGATAAGTTTCTGCTGACTGCAAATACAGAATTCCCAGTTCTGATTGAGATAAAAAACAGAACCAATTTATCTGATTTTAAAATGTCTATCAGCTCCGATTTTAGCCAGCATGAACAGCCCGCAAAAAAAGTAATTCCGCCGTAGAAAAAACAATTTCATATAATGTGCAAACTCCTTGATATCCATCCTAAATATGCAGCCCACCTATTTGAATTCTCCTGCATAAGAAAACTCACCTCCGGATCGGGCTCAAATTGGCACATGCTTTGCTCTTATGATTTGAGCACATGGGGTTGGAACCATCTGGTCGCATTGATGCAGATAAAGATTGGAAAGAAACTGAAACACGGTTTTTTCCCTCTGAAAGCACGGGTGCCATTAGGGGCATGGTTTGGCAAATAAAAATTATATTATTAATAATGGATAAGTTCTTTCCAATGAAATAAAAGTCCAGTCAACAATGAAAAAGAAAAGACCGACCCCACAAAATGACATCACGGGAATAATTCTTCCGAATCAATGGGATGAAAACGGAAACATAATCGGGGTATCTGTATATACTGATCGGGAGGAAATTTATATCGTTGCACAAAACAAACGAATAAAGGACTGGGCAAATCTCATTCAAACGAAAGTCAGGCTGGAAGGCGAGATCAAAGAAGGGTTAGACGGGAAAAAATTTGTTTATGTGAAGACGGTTAGACCAATAGGAAATGATTTTGCAGATTTTATCTAGAAAAACTAGAAAAGGAGGATTTAGCAAAATGAAAATTAGGCCTTTAAATGACCGCGTGCTGGTTATCAGAGAAGAGGAAGAAAAAAAAAGTGCCGGTGGGATTATCATCCCCGATACGGCGAAAGAAAAACCGCAGTGGGGTATGATTGTCGCCGCAGGTCCGGGTAAAATGGGAGAAGACGGCAAACGCAGTCCGCTGGAGGTCAAAGAGGGAGACCGGGTTCTTTTTTCCAAGTATGCCGGTACAGAAATCAAGCTTGACGGTGTCGAGCATGTTTTCATGAAAGAAGATGATATTTTGTCTATCGTAAAATAAAGAGGAGGAAATTGATATGGCTGCAAAAATGATTTCATACAGCACCAAAGCGAGAGATCGGATGCTCAGAGGTGTCAACACCCTGGCCGATGCGGTGGCCGTAACCCTGGGTCCTAAGGGCTGCAATGTGGTCCTGGAAAAATCTTTTGGCTCTCCGTTGATTACTAAAGATGGTATCACGGTTGCCAAAGAGATCGAACTGGAAGACAGGTTTGAAAACATGGGTGCCCAGATGGTCAAGGAAGTCGCCAGCAAAACCAGTGACATGGCCGGCGACGGTACCACCACTGCTACGGTTCTGGCCCGTGCCATTTACAAAGAAGGCCAGAAGCTGGTGGCTGCCGGCAACAATCCCATGTCGATTAAACGTGGAATTGATAGAGGCGTTGCGGCAGTGGTGGAGGAGCTGAAAAACCTATCCAAACCCACCAGGGATAAAACCGAAATTGCTCAGGTGGGCACGATATCGGCCAACAATGATCCCATGGTAGGCAACCTCATTTCCGAGGCCATGGAAAAGGTAGGAAAAGAAGGCGTCATCACCGTGGAGGAAGCCAAAAGCATGGAAACCACCCTGGATATTGTGGAGGGCATGCAGTTTGACCGCGGATATTTATCCCCATACTTTGTCACCGACCCGGAGAAAATGGAAGTCAATCTGGACGATGCCTACATCCTGAGGACATGGGCATTAAACTGGAAAATGTGACCACCAATGACCTCGGCAGCTGCAAGAAGATTAAGATCGACAAAGACAACACCACCATTGTAGAAGGCGCCGGGAAAAAGCACGACATCGCGGGACGTGTAAAACAGCTTCGCAGCCAGATCGAGGAAACCACTTCCGACTATGACCGTGAAAAGCTGCAGGAGCGATTGGCCAAATTGATCGGCGGGGTGGCCGTCATCCGCATCGGCGCGGCAACCGAAACCGAAATGAAAGAAAAGAAAGCCCGGGTGGAAGACGCTCTGAATGCCACCCGCGCGGCCGTGGAGGAAGGTATTGTTGTTGGCGGCGGGGTGGCCTTGGTGCGCTGCCTGGATGCCCTGGATAAAGTTAAGGTTTCCGGAGAAGAAAAAAACGGCATCAACCTGTTGAAGCGGGCCATCGGCGAACCTTTGAAACATATTGCCGTCAATGCCGGCCACGAAGGCTCCGTCGTGTTGCGCAAGGTGATGGACGGCAAGGATGACTACGGTTTCAATGCTGAGTCGGAAAAATATGAAAACCTTGTCACCGCCGGGGTAATCGATCCCACGAAAGTGGTCCGCCTGGCCCTGCAGAACGCCGCATCGGTGGCCGGATTGATGATCACCACCGAGGCCTTGATCACCGAAAAGCCGGCAAAGAAAAAGAAAGCGGCAATGCCGGAGATGGATGAGGATATGTATTAATGAGTAGAATTAAAAAGATAATGGTGGCTGTCGATTTTTCTGTATATTCAGTGAAAATCGCTAGATATGCCAGGGGGATTGCAGAGGATTTAAAAGCGAAATTGGTATTTGTCAACGTCATCAATAAGCGAGATATCAATGCCATCAAGCAAGCATTTTTTAATCGTTCAGGAAACCTGTCGGTGGATGATTACATCAGCAAGCTCAAGGGCGAAAGAGCTGAAAAAATGCAAAAATTGATGGTAAAGACAAGCTGCACCAATATCACCCTCAGGGTATTGATTCGGACGGGAATCCCGTTCATAGAATTGATAAATGCCGCCGAAGAAGAGCAAGTCGATATTGTGATCATGGGGGCCAAGGGGCGCAGCGATCTCGCCGAAATTTTATTCGGTTCGACGGCTGAAAAAATGTTTCGCCGCTGCCCGGTGCCGCTCCTCAGCCTTCGTGAAAGAGGTCATCAAACGAGAGGCGCGATTATTTTGCGGCCCCTTTATCTTTTTGACACCAATTATCTGAAAAACACAGCAGAATAGTAAATGATCTAATTTTATTGCTTCGGCAACGTGAAAACCGAGCAACAGCCTATGTGAATCAGGAATTAGATCATCTTGGCTGGGATGTACAATTACTCGATGAATCCCTATTTAAAAAGATTGTATCTCATCTAATCGGTACTGACGAATTTCTCAGACAAATTGAACACGGGGAGGTAGAATGAGCAAAATCAAAAAAATCATGGTGGCAGTAGACTTTTCTGAATATTCTCTCAAAAGCGTGAAATATGCTGCCAATCTGGCAGAAGACCTAAAAGCTGAGTTGATATTTGTCAATGTCATCAACCAGCGTGATGTCGACATGGTCAAACAGGTTACGATGTACACAGATAAGATATCAGTGAAGGATTACGTCGATGGTCTCAAGAAAGACCGCACCGAGCAGATGCAGCTCCTGCTGACGGAGACGAATTGCACCCGGATCCCCAATCGCTTCCTGATTAAAAAGGGAGTGCCGTTTGCAGAACTGGTTGAAACAGCCAAGGAAGAAAAGGTCGACATGGTGGTTATGGGTACTAAAGGGCGTGGGAATATTGCCGGCATACTGTTTGGTTCACAGGCCGAAAAGATGTTTCGCCATTGCCCGGTGCCGCTGCTCAGCATCCGCGAAAGAGACGATTAAAAGTAAAAGACAAAACCTGAAAGGAACAGAAAACCGATGATACCCAGGAACATGGAAGCTTATCTAAAGGAGCATCTTCCCAAAGCCGCCATTGAAAACCGCATTGAGCGGGTAAATGGAAAGTGCTTCCTGGAATTCGGCTATACGGACGAACTTCTCCTTTCCCGGATGGGAATCAACTGCGATAAACTCGGTCCCCGCTTGGTTGCCTGCATGTGGGACGAGGCCTCATCTTTGGAAATCGGCGGATATCTTGTGGTGGATAACCTGGCGATGGGAAGCCCTTCTATGGGAGGCATCCGCATGCTGTCCGAGATAACCCCGGCTGACATTCACAACCTGGCCCGCGGCATGACCCTCAAAAATGCAGCCGCTCGCCTGCCTTACGGTGGGGGCAAGGCCGGCATTGTGGCTGAGCCCGATACGTCCCCGGAGGAGCACACCGAGACGGTAAGTAGGTTTGCACACTTGCTGCATCGTTATCGATATATCTATGTGCCCGGCCCGGACGTCGGTACCAATGACGCCGACATGAAGACCATTGCCGTTGAAAATGGTATCGACAGTGCGGTTTCCAAGCCTGCCGACATGGGTGGCAACCGTATTGATGAATTGGGAGCAGCAGCCGGTGGTTTGGTTATTGCACTGGAAAGACTTCTGGAAATCATGCCACGATTGACCGTTTTGCCTCAGTTTGCGCAATTGAAGGTGCCCTCCCCGGAGGAGCTCAGCGTCATCATTCAGGGGTTTGGTGCTGTCGGGGCTCATGCGGCGCGCTATTTGATCGAGAGGCTCCCTTCGGCAAAAATAATCGGGATCAGCGATCATCAGGGCTATCTCTATGATAGGTCCGGCTTACCGGTGGTTAAGCTTTTCAATTTGGCAAAACAACAACGATTGGTTGCCCGTCATTACTATGAAGCAGAGATTACACCGCAAGTCCACCGCCACCCCACAAAATTTTCAACTGATGCCGACAACCTGCTGCGGGAATCGGCTTTCTGTTGTATACCCGCCTCTCCCGTGTTTAATTACATGGGTGTGCTGCCCTCAGAAGCCTGTTCAATGAGCGTAGATCGAATGGGAAACTGGTCGTTAATTATCGAGGGGGCGAATACCTATTCGCCGGATCCGAATCGCAAAGCAGCGCGCACCCGCATGGAACAGGTTGTTTATCGCCAGAAAGGGGTAATGATCGCCAATGACTATTTGGTAAACTCAGGTGGTGTCATTTTTGCCGCCCAGGAACACATTATCCCGACGCCTGCGCAGCTTCAGATTCCCGAAGAAATACTCGGTAACCGGACGGAGGTCGAGGCCTGGCTATTGGAGAATCAGGCAGGGTTATCCAAATTATCTGAAAAACGTTTGGAAGCCGGGATAGAGTACAGGGACAAGACGATCCGACGCAACATGACGGAGTTGGTTGATCTGCTGGCTTCCAACCCGGACTTGCTGCCCGGCCAGGCCGCAGAAAGCATCAGTCTCAATCGCCTCACGGCCAAAGAAAGCGAGCGTACGGCCAGGGATATTATGGACCCGATGCCGACCATCGGCATTCAGGCCAATCTACAGGAAGCCGCAGCACTGATCGTAACAACCCAAAGCAGCATCATTGCCGTGCTTTCCATGGAGGGCAAACTTGCAGGCGTACTGACCACATGGGACATCACCCAGGCCATGGCCGCAGGCGTTTGCGAAGAAAGCGTGGAAAAAATTATGACACGAGCGGTGATTTCGGTGGCCCCCACTTGCAGTATCCTGGATATTGTGACCGATCTGGAGCAAAACCAAATCTCAGCGATACCGGTCGTGGAAGACGGAGCCGTCCTGGGGATGGTTAATTCCGATTTGTTAGCGCAGCGGTATCTTTTACGACTCTTACGGTTACAGACAAATCGGTAATGGAACTCCTGGTTCTGATTGTAATAAAAAAACAGAACTAATTTATCTTGTTTTAAATGTCTATCAGTTCTCATTATTGATTCAGCATAAACAGTCCGAAAAAAAATAATTGGATGGTAGAAAAAGCAATTTGATTTGATGCGAAAACTATCTGATATCTATTCTAATTAAGCAGTCCGGCGCTATTAATCTTACCCCAATAGGGAATTACCCGCCGAGGCTTGTTCAAGGTGGCACACGCTTTGCTATATCAATCATAGAACAAAGCTGAAACAGCCGCCGAGAAGCGTCATCAAGCAAATTCAAAGCCAGCTAATAAAACCGCTTAGAAGGGCGTTCAGGAGATTTAAAAAAGAACTTTTATTCTGAATCCGAAGTTCTCGTTGGCATTTGTCAGCCAGCCTGTCATTTCAATACGAAAATATTAACGAACGTATGATAAAAAAGGGAGGAAAAAAATGCAAAATTTCTACGGTAAAATGTCCAGTAGAGCGACTATCGGCATCACTATTTTTCTATTGGCGGCCTGCGCCGGAACTCAATTCGACATGAAGTCTATCCCCAGATCGGCCAATCCGACGGACGTGGTAAATGAGTTTGGCGGCGAAATCGCTACCGCCCGCAAAAACCAACTCAATGTCCTATCCCCGGATCGGTTTTCCAAGGCCGAAACATCACTGGCGAGAGCCAAGAAGGCTTTGGACAGGGGCGATGAAATTTCAGAGATTATGGAAAATGTTGCCGAAGGACGCGGCCAGCTAAAGACGGCAGAGGAAATGGCCCGGGTCGCCCGGACCACCCTGCCCGAAGTGATTAAGAGTCGCGAAATGGCCCGCGCTGCCGGCGCAACCAAAATAAATGACTATGCGGGGGTGGAAGATGACTTTCTGACGCTCACCAAGGCCATTGAAGAAAACAACCTGCGGCTGGCTCAGCGTGAACGGGACAGCGTGAGCAAAGCCTTCCGCGCACTTGAGCTGCGGGCGATCAAAGACCAGACCATCGGTGAAGTTCGCAAGCTGCTGGCCCAAGCGGAAAATGACGGTGCCCGCAAATATGCGCCCCATTCACTGTCGATGGCCCAGCAGAAATTAAAAAACACCGATGCCTTTATCACGCAAAATCCTTACGAAAAAGCCAAGATGCAGGAGATGGCCAATGATGCGCTGTTTTACGCCCAACGACTGGTGCAAATGAATAAACAGAGCCAGAAAATTCGAACCATGCAGTCCGAAGAGATTGCGCGTTGGATCGAAGGCATGTTACACCAAACCACGACCAAGCTTTCCGCGCCGGATATGCGTAACGAGCCTTTTGAGACCCAAGTCGAAAATATGGTCGAATCCGTATCGGCGTTGCAGGCGGATCACAATTTCGTCATCCAACAAACCAAGTCCCAAGATGCGCAAATCAGTACCTTGGAAAAGCGAATGGCCGTTCTGGAAGGTGAGACCCAGGATGAACGGATGGCCAAGGAACGTTTGACCGCCGAAAAGGAATTTAACCAAAAATTTTCCCAAATTCAGAATTACTTCAACTCTGAGGAGGCCGAAGTATATAAACAGGGCAGTCAACTGGTCATTCGGTTGAAAGCGATCCAATTTCCGGTCGGCAAAGATATTATCATGCCCAAAAATTATGAACTGCTGAGCACAGTGCAAAAATCCATTCGCACCTTCGGCGAACCGGATGTGGTGATCGAAGGGCACACAGACAGCACGGGATCCGATCAGGTCAATGAGCATCTATCGCAACAGCGTGCCGAAGCCGTGCGGCAATATTTGGTGGCGAATCGAACACTGCCCTATGATCGCATCGTCGCGGTAGGCTATGGTTCCATGCGGCCCCTAGCATCCAATCAAACCGTAGATGGCCGGGCAATCAACCGGCGCATCGATGTCATCCTCAAACCATAGCGCCAAGGGGGACAATGAATAACGGCTACAACCACATCGATGACCCGTGTTTGGCGGGTCATCGATAAATGGAATTTGATATGCTGAGATATCGAATCCAATCGCCAAGGAGGCGCAAATTTTTTCGTTTATTTAACTCGTAACATGTGACTGCTTATCAATAGGAGGGACACTATGTCTGTAACGATACTTAGCAAACGGTTGTTTAAAATTGATCAAAAGGAGAACCTGATCCCCCTTTTTAAGGAACTTCGAGATCTTGCCAAAAAGCAGAAGGGTTTTATTTCAAGGGGAACTTTTTCCAGTTTAACCGATCCTGGTGAATATATCGTTATTAGTGAATGGGAAACAGTGGAGGATTGGAGAAACTGGATGGATAAGAAAGAAACCAGGAAGATCCAGGGAAAAATTGATTCGCTACTCGGCGAAAAAACCCTTTTCGACGTTTATTTACCGGAAGAATTTTGAAAAAGTTTAATCCGCTACTCTAATACCATTTGGTCAACTATTTTAAAACACCGGAATCTCAGCATCTGCTTTTTTCTTTTACATGATAAGTTCTGTTTAAGCTAGAATTGCTTTTGAGAGACCCATCTTGACTTCATTTGGTGGATTCTTATTTTCTTCATAAAATTATAAAAATCGGGTTGCGTTTAACAATAGATAAGAGGAGGAACATTAAGATGAACAAACAAGAGTTAGAAACCTTAGCCCATAAAATTGTCACGGACGCAAAAGGCATTTTGGCGGCAGATGAGAGTTTACCGACGATAAAAAAACGTTTCGACACCATTCAGGTGGAGTCAACTGAAGAAAACCGTCGAGCCTACCGGGAATTGCTGTTTACGACCCAGGGAATGGAAGATTTTATCAGTGGTGTCATCCTCTTTGATGAAACCATTCGGCACGCCACCCAAGACGGTGTTCCTTTTGTAAAGCTGTTGTCGCAAAAAGGAGTGGTTCCCGGTATTAAGGTGGATAAAGGTGCTAAAGATTTGGCCGGATTTGTTGGTGAGAAAATTACAGAGGGACTTGACGGCCTGCGGGACCGTCTGATTGAATACAGAGACCTCGGTGCTCAGTTCGCCAAATGGCGGGCAGTTATAAAAATTGGGAATAATATCCCCACGCAGTTTTGCATGGATGCCAATGCTCACGCTCTGGCCCGCTATGCAGCGCTCTGCCAGGAAGTCGGACTGGTCCCCATTGTTGAACCCGAGGTGCTCATGGACGGAGAGCATGATATTAAAAAATGCAGAGATGTGACCGCCGCTGCCTTGAAAAGCGTATACTCGGCTCTTTTTGAGCATTGTGTATATCTAGAAGGTACTCTGCTGAAACCTAACATGATCTTATCAGGAAAAGACTGCCCGACACAAGCCGGCCCTGAAGAAGTGGCGCAAGCTACCCTAAGTTGTTTTCGCCAGGTAATTCCGGCGGCTGTACCCGGAATTGTATTTCTATCCGGCGGACAAAGCTCCGAGCAGGCTACTGAAAATCTAAATGCCATGAATGCCATGGGCAAACATCCCTGGGAGCTTAGCTTTTCATACGGCCGGGCCTTACAGGAAGATGCGCTCAAAGCCTGGAAAGGTGCCGCCGCCAATGTGAAGGCAGGACAGAAGGTGTTTTACCATCGGGCAAAATGCAACGGGGCTGCACGCTATGGCAATTATAACAGAGAAATGGAGAGTATACCCACCTAAAATCAGTAAGTTTCGGTGTGCTCTTGCAGCAGCCAAACGGAAACCTTGATCACGGTTGAAGCTGCAGCATCCTCGAATATGGGGTTCCAAACATAGGGCGAACTCTAAGCCGCCAAGGGCGCAGACATACGATGACGATCTGGATTGTATCCGCAATTTTAATGGTTACCTTATACTTGCTCGTCACCGAGAAAGTACCGGTGGATTTAACGGCCATTGGAATCATGGTGGCGCTGATGATCAGCCGCGTACTGACGCCGGTTGAGGCTGTGGCCGGATTCGCCCACCCGGCGGTGATCACGGTCGGCTCCATGTTTCTGGTTAGCAAAGGTATGGTGCGAACCGGTGCTGTAGGATACATCGGCCAGAAAGTCATCACGATCGCGCGAGGCAACGCCAAGGCTGCCGTTATAGTTGTCCTGCTGGTCGTGGCCGTCGCGTCCGCATTTATCAACAACACGCCGGTGGTCGTTCTTTTTATTCCGGTTGTCATGCGAATGTGCTGCCAATTTGGCGTCAGCCCTTCTAAAATCCTCATACCGCTATCCTACACCTCGATATTGGCCGGTACATGCACGCTCATTGGCACATCAACCAATATAATCATTAGTGATTTGAGCGCGAACAGCGGATACGGAGCCTTTGGCATGTTTGAGCTTTCGGCGCTGGGTATACCAATCGCAGCTATCGGAATCGCATTTTTACTGGTTGCTGCACCACGCTTTATGCCTGAGCTGTCAAATCCGATCTGCGAACTTGAAAATAGTGATCACCGCCGCTATTTGGCTGAATTTGCGATTCCCCGCGGCAGCGCACTCATCGATCGAGCTCCTAGCAATGTTTTTGCGAAGCAATATCCGAATCTTGAGGTGCTTGAACTCATACGCTATTCACACATCTTTCACCCGTCGCGGGATTCTGTTACCATTGCCGCTGACGATCTGCTGCTGGTAAAAGGATCCGCCAATGATCTGATTGAAATCCTCAATCACGATGATGTCGAACTGCCCCAGTCCGAGAAAGGACTTGCGTTTGGTGTCGGTCAAAAAGAGTCAATTGTCGTTGAACTTATCATCCCGCCCCAATCCGCCTTGTTAGGCCAACGCCTCCTGGAAACCCATCTTAAACGGGACCTCGATCTTCATATCATCGCCATAAAAAGAAGCGGCTTGCACTATACCGAAAAACAAATTCATGATGTGAAGCTCAGGGTAGGTGATATTATCCTGGTGTGGTGTCACGCAGATAAACTGGAAAGGTTAAGGGGTGGGGCGAATTTTATTATTGCCGAGGATGTCTATCATGAAATTGTGCACAAAAGAAGAGCCTGGAAGGCGGCTCTCATTTTCACCGCCCTCATCACAGCAGCCACTTTGGGCCTGGCCGATATTATGATTTGTGCTCTGACTGCGGCTTTTCTTATGATTCTTACCGGTTGCCTGCAACTGCGGGATGCCTATCAGTCTATTCAGGCGGACGTCCTGCTGCTCATTGCGGGAACCATAGCCCTGGGTACCGCCATGCAGAAAACCGGTACCAGTCAACTATATGCCGACGCCTATCTGGGAATATTCTCCGGTTTCCCGCCGATAGCTGTTCTCGGCGGATTTATTTTATTGGCCAGCTTGAGCACGCATATACTGAGCAATAACGCCACTGCCGTTCTTCTTTTCCCGATCGCAATATCCACCGCAATTGGAATTGGCGCCGACCCCAAGCCTTTTGTAATGGCAGTTTGTTTTGGCGCCAGCGCATGCTTTGCCACACCCATTGGTTACCAGACAAATCTGTTGGTCTATGGTCCGGGTGGATACCGCTTTACAGACTATCTGAAACTGGGTATCCCGCTGAATCTGCTGGTGTTACTTCTAGGATCGGCGTTTATCCCGATTTTATGGCCGTTTTAACACATCAAAAAAGCCGGTGTAATTTTTCACATGTAAAAACTTTCATTATTTGTCTTCCGCAGCGACGGTGTGGAGTGTGAGCTGAGTGAAAGGTATTACCCAGCCGTATTTATTACAGGCATCAACCGCGATCCTTTGTATCGCCCTGGCCAGCACGTTGTAATATTGGGCTACCTTTCCCGAAAAATCAGCAATGATCTCGAAATCCAGGGATGAAGCCCCGGCTTCTTTGAATTCAACAACGAGGTTAATGATGTCACGGCCATATCCATCTTTTGTCAGTTCTGCATTTAACATTTCCTCCAATGTTTCCGGTATTTCCTGAGTGCTGATCTTTTGATGTTGGTAGTCAATGCCAAAGGTTACCCTGAGTCGAAAATTGGTGGAAATATTTTGATATGAGTAATAAAATTAATTTCGATTTTATCATTTCCAAAGCACTCCTTTTTACGACTACAGGGTTGCTCTTCGAAAGTTCCTTGCATAGGTCTCTCTGGAGTGACTTTTAACTGCAGTTGCTGTCAGATACGTTGTGTTGCAAACACCGACTTTTATCAGAGAATTCGTTATTAGTCTTCAGGGCTCTCCTGCTTTTTATCGTATTTTTTAATTTCTACAACCAACTTATCGATCACTTTAGTCGTCTCTTGTCGAATTTTGTTAACCCTGTCCGAAGTGTCCTTTTTAATCTTCTCCATTTTATTTTGAATATCTGTGATTTTGGCGTTAAAATCCGCTTGGTCGGCGGTTTTATAATAGGCCATAACCGATATGATCAGCGCAATAACAGAAATTAGAAGAGCAAGATTGGCCCTGAAACCTCCCTTAACAATTTTAGTTGGCTCATTTTTTTCTTTCATTCTTTGACCTCATTGAAAAGAAGTTAGATGAATTACTTCGACTTTACCGACTTTTCCTTTTTATGCTTTGGGAAAGTTAGTAACCAACCGGCGATAAACCCGATTGCCAGTGTTCCGAACAACATTAATGCTCGGGACATGGAGAGTTTCCACGTTAGAAAACGAAATTCCACTACCTCGGTGTTTTGAAATACAATGATAAGGACTATCAGTACTAAGAAAATAAAAAGTATATTTCTTATCATAGTAGCCTCCCTGATGGATTTGTTTTTTATTTCCCTTTAAAACTTACGCGCACTAATAAATGCACGCTACCGTCATCCATCCGTTTTTTTGCCATGGTTTTCAGACAGGTAGGCTTCAATGAAAACATCAATCACATTCAACAGATCCTCCCTGATTAGGGTCAGTCGTCTGAAGCCCACAGATTCCGTTTGCCAGGTGATTGCCAGAACCTTTAAGGCGGGGTCGCGCAGAAACAACACCATTTGACGAAAGTTGACTCGTATGGCATATACATATTTCTTTTTGGTATTGCCTTTCTCAATTTCGTTCTCATCTATGGTTGTATATATTTTTCTCGCGCGTTCAGGTTCTAAAAATTTCATTCTTATGTTGAGAATACCTTCGGTTTCTGATTTTTTGGCGGCTTCCTCAGGTAACACCAGGATTCCGGCCTTCTCAAGTTTACGCTCTATGAGTGATTGTAAATAACTTTCCTCCAATCCTACCTTTTTGAGTTCTGCGCGCCACTCAGGTTCCCAGGTGTGAACCTTTACAATTACCGATTGGATACCGCGAAGCGTGGCACGGTCCCTGGCTCTGTCATCGGCCTGACAAATTGAATTAATGGACACTGAAATGGAAAAAAGAGTAAAAATAATTATTATCTGTTTTTTGAGCACCATGGAATTGTTCCTCCTCTATGTGAATTTTCTATGGGCTGCATTCTTTTGGTTTAGGATTCTATTTCTTATCATAGCAGCCTCCCTGATAGATTTTGTTTTATTTTTTCATCTCCGCAAGACCATAGAAATGTAGGAAAGCGAACCCTAAGAATCCTGATACAACCGACCCAACAATGATCCCAAGCTTGGAGAAATCCAGCATTTGAGCGGAAGAAAACGATAGTCCGGATATGAACAAAGACATGGTAAAGCCAATTCCGCCAAGTAGGCTGATTCCGAAGATATGAGACCATTTTATGCCGGGCATCAACGGTGCTTGTAATAATCTAGTAGCTAAATAGGTGAATAAACAAATCCCGAGTGGTTTTCCTAAAACAAGTCCACCAACCACCCCGAGAGTAACCGGATGGCGAATAGTTGTAGAAAATTCAAGTCCTTTCAAAACAAGACCTGAATTTGCCAAAGCAAATAAGGGCAACACCAAATAAGCAATCCATGATTGTAGACTGTGTTCCAATCTTTGCAGCGGTGTCTCAACGTTTAAACAGGCCAGATCGATGGCTTGGACAGCATTGAGATGCCGTCGATTCATTAATATTGAATGACCGCATTCACTGTCACATTCAATTTCATTTAAATATGTTTTCACGTTCCTGGCAAAAGTATCTGTATCGTATTTGCCTTTGGCGGGAATAAACAAGGCAACAACTACGCCCGCCACGGTAGCATGCACACCTGATCCTAAAATCGAAAGCCACATCCCTATTCCTAACACAACATATACCAAGGTTTTTTTAATCCAAAGCCTGTTAACGACTCCAAGGGCAAACAGAAATGTAAAGGAAGTCAACAAATTCTGCCATACAATGGTTTCGGTATAAAATAACGCGATCACCAATACCGCCCCCAGATCGTCGGCGATGGCAAAGGCGGACAGAAAAATTCTAAG
>CALZJV010000130.1:0-20109 GCA_945787595.1 uncultured Desulfobacterales bacterium
CCTCGCCAGACAGACCATTATCGGGCGAAATGGGGAGTTGTCTGACCTGGCGGGATTGATAGTGTTTCTATCCTCCCGGGCATCGGATTACATCACCGGACAGATGATCTTCCTGGACGGTGGCTGGACTGCCAAGTAACCATACGAAAAAAGGAAAGAATGCACATGAAAGCGCTTGTATACACGAAAGCGGATGAGGTCGTATACCGGGATGAACCGGACCCGGTGCCCAGTGAGGGTCAGGTGCTGGTAAAAGTCGCGGCTTCGGGTATCTGCGGTTCCGACATGCACGCCTACCATGGTCACGACCCTCGTAGGGTGCCCCCTCTCATCCTAGGGCATGAGGTAGCGGGGACGGTTACATCAGGGGAATTAAAAGGTGCGCGCGTTGTGATAAACCCACTCATGACATGCGGCAGTTGCACTTATTGCGAAAGCGGCCGGACGAATCTCTGCCCCAAGAGGGAACTGATTGGAATGAGAGTTGCGGGTGCCTACTGCGAGTATGTGGCGATACCGGAACGGAATCTGGTCACCATCCCCGATTCCTTCGACATGGTGAAGGCCTCTCTCGCGGAACCGGCGGCCTGTTCACTCCATACCCTCAATAGAGCACAGCTGCAGTCCCCGCGGCCTCTGGCAGATCGGCGTGCACTGGTTATCGGGGGCGGTGCCATCGGCATGCTCTCCGCTCTGCTACTAACAAGTTATGGATGCCGGCAGGTGACGGTGGCCGAAATAAACCAGCTAAGGCGGGAGATGGTTGCGCGCTCGACAGGCTGCGCGATCCATGACCCATCAAACGATCCCGAACTCCCCACCGATTCATTCGATTTGGTGATCGACGCGGTGGGGGGAGGCGTAACCCGGGCCCTGGGGTCACGGGTCATCGCCCCGGGTGGAATCTTTGCCCATATCGGGCTTATGGATTCGCGGGAAGGCCTCGACATCAAAAAGGTAACTTTACAGGAAGTTGACCTCGATCTCGATTGGGTGGAAACACGACCACTTTCCGAAGGCCCACGGGCTTTCGCCGACCTTGACAAGGGAGTAATTTCCGCTGCCAAGCTCGTGCTGGTACCTTAATAATATCTCGGGTCACCCAGTTTTGCAATCTCTACGAAATGGATACCATCAGTGCGGGCAACATGGCCGCTCTGGTAATGGAGTGCTACGAAGCCGGCATCCTGGAAAGTGAAGACCTGGGCGGCAGAACTGCCCAATGGGGCGATGGCGAATTTATCTGTTGGCTGGTCCGGCAGATGGGAGAGCGAAAGGGGATCGGCGACATTCTGGCAGAGGGCATGGTGCCTGCGGCCCAAAAAATCGGTAAGGGGGCAGAAAAGTACGCCTTCCACATCAAGGGTAACGACTTGCCACTACATGACGGTCGCGGTAAAATGGGCATGGCCATGGGTTTTGCCCTGAGCTCCACCGGCGCCGATCACGTGGAGACACCGCATGACGTCGCCTTCCAGGGCGAAGGTTACAATGCCCTGAGTGCCCTTGGTATTACCGAACCGGTGCGGCCCTTGGACACGGACGAAGATAAAGTCCGCTTATTACCAGATGATGGGATGGGATGATGACGGCCGGCCCACTCGCGCCAAGCTTGCCGAGTTATCCCTTGGTTGGGTCGAAGAGACTCAATGATCCAAATACAAGTAACAGTAGAACTTTTCTCCTATTTCCGGCAAGGTCGTTTTGAGCGGGATACCGTGACACTTCCCGTGGGCGCTACCGCGGCGGACCTTTTAACCCGATTGGAGATCAACCTTTCCGAGGTGGTCGTCTTGATTATCAACGCAAAGCATGGTACGGCAAAGGATCGGCTCGAAATGGGGGATCGCGTGACCCTCATTCCCATCATTGGGGGTGGGTAAGGGCTTAAGCTTTTTCCGTAGACTTAGCTCTTGGCCCAGAAAAAGTTGCCGCTTGTCAATTGAATATTGAAGTTTGAAGATTGATGAATTGTGAATATCGCTTCGCTCTGCCTTTTTTATCATCTTTTTTTTAATAATTGATCCCGCTGAAGGCGGACCTTATTTTAAACCTTTGAACTTTGAACCCTGAACCTTGAACCGATATTTTTAGGTCTTATTTAAACTTACACCGGTCTCCGATTGCACAGGTCTCGGCATTCGGCTGCCACCAACTTCATCTAAAGGAGGTTCATCAATGAAACGGTTTGCGATTCTAATCCTTATGTCCTTTTTAGCATCACTTCTGGCGGTGCCCGTTATGGCGGGATATCCCGAAAAGTCGATTACCTATCAAATTCCCTTCGGGCCCGGGGGTCAGTCCGATTTGGAAGCCCGTCGGCAGCAGCCTCTTTTGGAGGAGGCGCTGGGCGTCAAGGTTCTTGTCCAGTACAAACCCGGCGGCGGTGGCTCTATTGGCTGGGCAACCCTCATCAAGCAAAAACCCAATGGGTATTTCATCAGCGGTATCAACATCCCCCATATCGTATTGCAGCCTTTGGCGCGGGGTAATGCCGGTTACCAGACCGAGCAGCTCAAACCCATCGCCCTGTTCCAGGCGACGCCCATCGGACTGGCAGTTTTGAAAGATAGCCCCTTCCAGACCCTCGCCGACCTGATTGAATATGCCAAAAAGAACCCCGAAGCGGTGGTTTGTGGTGGCTCGGGCACCTGGTCGGGTCACCACATCGCCCATCTGCAATTCAGCAAGATGGCCGGAATTAATATGACCTATATACCGAGCAAAGGCGCAGCCAAGAGCGTAGCGGCCTTTTTGGGCGGGCATGTTAAAGCGCTGTGGGCCAATAGCAACGACCTGGTTCAACACGCGGACAAGATCCGTGTACTCGGCTTCGGCACGAAGGAGCCATTCCCAAACATGCCGGACGTGCCCACTTTCAAGAGTATGGGTTTTGAGCTTTATGCTTCCATCGACCGCGGCGCCGGCGCTCCTCCAGATACGCCGGATGACGTTATTCAGGTGCTGGAGAAAGCTTTTCTGGACATCGCCAATAGTCCGGACGTGAAGGCTCAGATGAAGAAAGACGGTTTCGTGCCCATCTCCCTGGGAGCGGCTGAGTCAAAGGCCTACATCGCTGAAAAAGTGAAGGTATGGGCCCCCGTGGTTAAAGAGTTTAAAAAATAGTTATGCCTGATTTTCATCACCCTAGTTTAGGCCGCCCCGGCGCCTTCCAGTGACGCAGATGTTTGATTTCGCACTTACAGGCCTTTTTCAAGTTTTTATGCCCAACCACTTTCTGGTATTATTCATCGGCGTCTTCATGGGGATCGTCTTCGGCGCCCTTCCCGGGTTGACGGCCACCATGGGCCTGGCTCTTTTGGTGCCCTTTACCTTCACCATGTCTCCCACGGCCGGGCTCATCATGCTGGCCGGTATCTACGTGGGCGCCATGTACGGGGACGCCATTCCGGCCATATTGATCAACACCCCAGGGACACCGGCAGCCATTGCGACCACCTTCGACGGTTTCCCCCTGGCCCAGAAAGGGATGGCACAGCATGGCCTGGTGGCGGCCGCGGTGGCCAGCTCATTCGGATCCCTTGTTGCCAATGTTGTCCTGGCGGCGGCGGCGCCGCCCCTGGCTGAGGCTTCCTTGAAGTTCGGCCCGCCAGAGTATTTTTGGCTGGGGATTTTTGGTTTGACCATCATTTCCACCCTTTCCAGCGGCAGCCCCATCAAGGGGTTTCTGGCCGGGTCCATCGGCATGATCCTTTCGGCGGTGGGCATGGCCGAGCTGGGTGGCGACATTCGCCTGACCTTCGGCTTCCCTGAATTGCAGGGTGGCATCGAGTTGATCGTGGCCCTCATCGGTTTTTTCTGCCTGCCCGAAATTCTCTCCAGCGTCATCGGCCAACGCCGGGCAGCTTACACCAAAAAAATTGTCAAACCCAAGCTGAGTGTTCTGGGCGAAGTGATCATAACCCTGTTTAAACGTCCAGCCCTGATGCTGCGTTCCGCGGCAATCGGCACGGTGGTGGGTTTTGCCCCAGGTGCCGGTGGTAACATTGCCAGCATGGTCTCCTATAATGAGGCCTGCCGGTGGGATAAAAACCCTGAAGAATTCGGCAAAGGCACGGTTAAGGGTGTGGCGGCCAGTGAGGCCGCCAATAGCGCTATGGCCCCGGGTTCCTTGATACCGCTGCTTACTCTGGGGATTCCAGGATCCCCTCCGGCAGCAGTCATCCTTGGCGCCCTGATGCTGCATGGCATGCGGCCGGGTGCCGAGCTATTTACCGACTACGCGGATATCACCTTCTCTTTTATCATGGCCCTTTTGGTGGCCGCATTTCTGGTGACGCTCATCGGCTGCTTCGGCAGCTTCTTATTCGCCCGCATTATCAACATCCCTTCGCGCTATCTGGCCCCGGCCATCGTCTTCATGACGGTCCTTGGATCTTATGCCATCCGCAATAACATGCTCGATGTATGGATCATGTTCATTTTCGGGATCATTGGGTATGTGAGCAATAAATTGAAATTCCATCCTGCCCCGATTGTGTTAGGACTTATTTTGGGACCCTTCGTGGAGGAGGGACTGGTGCAATCCATGCTTGCAGGCAAAGCCGCCGGCAGCACTTTTATTTATATGGTCTACCGGCCCATTAGTGGTGTGCTGATTTTTCTTTGCGTCATGTCGTTGCTATGGCCCATTTTTGCAGCCCTGAAAGCCAGACACAAACAGGCCGGCGTCGACAAGACCTCATCATCGGAGGAAAAGGGGGGCCGTAATGAGTCAAAATAGCGAAACGCAATCAGCCAAACGACTCAATGCAGATCTGATCGTCGGCATCGTTTCCCTGGGGATGGCGGCCCTGGTCTACTTCTCCACAAGAGAATTGAGCAAACTAGGAGGCGTGTTTGTGGATTACATCCTGGTGGCTCTCACTGTCCTGGCCCTTATTACCACCGCCAAAGGATTTATCAAGCCCGAACGGGTCCGATTCTTCGAATCAGTCATCGAACGCAATAATGTGTTGGTGGGCATTTGCATCCTGCTTCTCTATCTTATTTTTTTACCTTTGGCCGGGTTTCTACCGGCCAGTTACGCATTCTATTTTTGCTTTAATCTCTATCTCGCCGACGAACGCTTTACTACCCGCAACATTCTCTCATCTGCAGCCCTTACTGTTCTGGTCGTGACAGCCTTTTACTTCATCTTCCATGATTTTCTGGAAGTGCCGCTACCGGAAGGAAGGTGGTTTGATTAGAGAGAAAAACATTTTTTATCGTTACTTCAAAGAAGGAGGTTTTAATGAAAAAGAACTCTGTAATAATCGGTATGGCCCTGATTTTTCTGTTGATGGTTGTTGCCGGAAGTTTGACCGCTGATCAATTTCCGAATAAAGCCATCAAGTTCATAATTCCCTTCAATCCGGGCGGCCAATCCGATGTCGCGGCCCAGCTGCTGCGACCGGGGCTTAAGGAAAAACTCGGTGTGAACATCGTTCCACAATATCAACCCGGTGGCGGCGGAGCAGTAGGCTGGACCATGATGACCCAGCAAAAGCCTGATGGCTATACAATGGCCGTAACCAATCTACCGCACATCGTTGTACAACCATTGATGACCAAAGGTGTTAAGTATAAAACCGAACAATTGGCCCCGGTTTTCCTGTACGCTTCCACCCCCGGCGGGATCGCCGTGCGCCAGGACGACGATCGTTTCAAGACCCTTCAGGATTTGATCGATTTCGCCAAAAATAATCCCAAAAAGCTGTCTATCGGCGGGACCGGCAAGTTCACCGGCAATCACCTGGGTTACCTACGGTTTGCCCAGTTGGCGGATATTGACACGACGTACGTCAGCTTTAACGGCGCGGCTCCACAAACAGCCGCTATTTTGGGCGGCCACGTGATGGCCATCTACGGGGGTACCTTCATATTCGCCAACAATCGGGAGAAACTCAGAATCCTGGCGGTGGCCACCGATGAGCGACTCAAGGATTTTCCGGATACCCCGACATTCAAGGAGCTGGGCCTGGATTTGGTGCTGGGGATCGATCGCGGCGTTACCGTTCCTGCCGGTACGCCCAAGGAGCGAATAGGGATTTTGGCGGAGGCCTTGCGCTATGCCGCCGCTACTACCGAGTTCAAGGAAGGGATGGCCAAGCTGGGTTTCACCCTGGCCAATCTGGGACCCAAAGAGTATGCTGAGTTTATCTCCGCCCGCAGCAAAGAGTATGTTGAAATTCTGAAAAAGGGCGGGTTTTTAAAATAAAATTACAATGAGGCGCGATCCCATTGATGCGCGCCTATTCCGACAATAGAAACATCAAATGGAATGGATCGGTCCGGCCCTAGCTAATGTTTTTTCGCCATTGGATCTTGTGGTCATGATAGCCGGTGTTGCCGGTGGAATCCTGGTGGGCGCACTGCCTGGCCTGACAGGAACAATGGCCATCGCACTGCTGGTTCCCTTCACGTACGGTCTCAGACCCGACGCCTCCCTGGTGATGCTGGGCGGAGTTTACGTGGGCGCCATGTATGGCGGTTCCATCTCCGCGATTCTCATCAATACCCCCGGTGCCCCGGCTGCCATCGCCACAACCTTTGACGGTTATCCCATGGCTCAAAAGGGCCAGGCCGAAGAGGCTCTGGCGACTTCGGCCACCGGATCGGCCATCGGTGGTATTCTGGGAACCGTTGTCCTGCTGATGTTTTCACCGGTTCTGGCGGCGATCTCTTTGCGTTTCGGACCATCGGAGTATTTCTGGCTGGGGATTCTGGGTCTGACCATCATCGCCAGTCTGTCCGCCAAATCGCTCCCCAAGGGCCTTTTGGGCGGCCTTTTCGGTGTGCTTATCAGCACTATCGGACTTTCACCCAGTACGGGTGTCGCCCGCATGACCTTCAATGTATCGGATCTGTTGGGAGGAGTGGAGATCATCATCGCGCTGATCGGCCTTTTCTGTATTCCTCAGGTGTTCAACATGGCCGAAAAAAGTGAACAGGATACGGGGATAGCTGCTTTCCGACCCCAGGCCGGTCGGTCTTTCAAGGCAATGCTGCTGGTTCTCAAGCGCTGGGGCAACCTTATCCGCTCATCGGCCATCGGCGTTATCGTCGGCATCATTCCCGGCGCCGGCGGCAATGTGGCCGGTTTGCTTTCCTATCAGGAGGCCATGCGAGCGGCCGGGGACAAGTCGCAATTCGGTCAGGGTGCGGTGGACGGCGTGATCGCCTCCGAAACTGCCAACAACGCCGAGGTGGAAGGGTCGCTGATCCCTCTTTTGACCCTGGGAATCCCCGGCGCCCCCCAGGCGGCGGTTCTGTTCGGCGCCCTGCTTTTGCAAGGGTTGCGGCCCGGACCCGAGCTTTTCAAGGGCGCCGGCGCCGTCATTTGCTATACATTTATCCTCTCTTTGTTCCTGGCCAACATCGTGATGTTTATTTTAGGTTTTTTTGGGTCCCGCTTTTATGCCCGGGCGCTCAACCTTCCGCCTCACCTGCTCATGCCTGTGGTACTGGCCCTGTCGGTGGTAGGATCTTTCGCATCCCGCAACAGTTTTTTCGACGTTGGCATCATGCTCGTTCTCGGAATTTTAGCCTACGGCGGCACCAAGGTAGCCATGGCGCCCGCCCCCATTGCGCTGGGGGTCATCCTGGGGCCGATTATCGAACGCGGCCTGGTGGAGTCCATGATGCTGTCCGAAGCCACCGGTTCTTTGGCAGAACTCTTTTTCGCGCGGCCCATCTCCATTGTGCTCATCGTTCTGACCGTCGTTTCGGCCGGCTGGCCCGTTTACCAGACTTTTCGGGAAAAAGGCAGAAAACGTAAAGAGACGGGCGCCGCGCCGGGGCAGGCCGGCGCAGCCGACAAAGTGTCCAAAATCAAAAAACCGGCAGGGACTTTGGGCCACCGCGCCGCCAATTGTTGGATCGCCGGCTTTGGCCTGGTCGCTTCGGCAGCGGCATGGTACGGGCTGATCGACGTAGAGCTTCAGTCCTCCATCCTTCCCAGGGTGGCCTCGGGACTCATGATCGTTATCTGTGCCGGTCTTCTGATCAAAGCCTTCAGGCTGCCCGCCGGACTGACGCGCAGACCGCCTGAAATGGAATCCTTTCCAAAAGGAAAGATCGCCATCACCGTGGGCCTGTCTATCGTCTACGTACTGCTCTCTACGTTGGTCGGCTTTTTCACATCTACATTCATCATGATCTACGGTTTGGCTTGGATGCTGGCCCCTGTGGATCTGCGCCGTCGCCATACCCTCAGAATGCTGCTAATCTCCGGCGCCATATGTGCTGCCTTCTACTTGGTTTTTTCACGGATATTCAATGTCCCTTTTCCCCGGGGATTCCTGATCTGATCAAGATGGTATTTTCGCAATGGGACAGGACGGATTTATTCGGGATAATCTTCTGCACGACTTTATGCTCACTTGCCCCGAGTTTTTCACGGTTTGCAACGCAATTACCACCGACGTCGATATTACCTTTTCTTAGTTTATAATTCCGGTTTTTTATATCGGATTATTGTCCTTCAGTTTCGAGAAATTTTCGCATTTGCGAAAATCTGGCCTTTTCTTCATCCTCGACAGCCGGGTACTTCAATCCAAGTTTTTTAAGGTTGGCAACGATTATCTCCGCCACACAAAAGCGCATATAGGGCTTGTCATCAGCCGGGATGGCATACCATGGCCCCCATGGTCGTGAGGTAGCGTTAATGGTATCTTCGTAAGCTTTCATATAGTCCTTCCAAAATGTTCGTTCATGCACATCACCTGCGGAAAATTTCCAGTTTTTTCTAGGTTCATCGAGGCGAGATAAAAAGCGTTGTCGCTGAGTTTCCCTGGAGACGTTCAGCCAAAATTTCAATATGACGGTCCCGTTGCGGGCTAAATGTTTCTCATGATCACGGATCGACTCATAGCGCTGGTGCCATATATTTTTCAAGTTGACACGATCAGGAAGCTTTTGGGCCTTTAAATAATCAGGATGAACCCTGACGGCCAGTACCTCTTCGTAATAACTGCGGTTAAAAATTCCGATACGACCACGCTCAGGCAGGCATTTTGCGGTGCGCCACAAAAAATCATGATCCAGTTCTTCCGGGGTCGGCTGTTTAAATGAAAATACCTGACACCCGGCTGGATTAATCCCGCTCATTACAGCTCGAATGGTACTGTCTTTTCCAGCAGCATCCATGGCTTGAAAAATTAAAAGGATGGCGTGCCGGTCATGGGCATAGAGGATCCGCTGCAAATCCGAAATCTCATCAGTCAGTTTTGCAAGTCGCTCCTTACATACTTTTTTACCTGGAGAACCTTTGGGCGGCGCGTTATCTGCGTGTTTGACTCGGAATTTTCCATCATCGGTTACAAGATACGGACTCGCTGCAGCTTCAAACATGTGCACCTCCTTGACCAAAAGGCAGTGTATTGATATCGCTATGGCTGTGGGGTTGGCCACCCACGGTGGCACATCCACGTAGTAATTATTTTTTGCAGCTTAAGCAAATACTGCACGTTCGTCAATCCTTAACAAGGCTAAATTTTAGAAAGCAAATGGAATTAGATAAATACGATTGATCGCGCCACTTTCGAATTCAATCTCCTCCATCGTCTCACTTTTTCGTTGCGTTGAAATCGATCGTGATTAATTTCTATTTTCAAAGTAAATTACTAAACTTAGCTATAGTCAAAAAAGGAGGTTTGCCATGCGCTACAAGATTTTGGGTAAAAGCGGTTTGAAGGTTTCCGAGCTTTGCTTGGGAACCATGACTTTTGGAGACGACTGGGGTTGGGGGCCTACAAAAGATGAAAGCCGCAAGGCGATTCTGGGACGTCCATAAATCTATAAATAACTACCAAAAACAACCAAATAAGATTACTATGATATTTCAGCGCTCAATTGATGGACCTTGAAGCTATTAAACTCATAATTCATAATTTTATTAAGTAAGTTATTTATTTATGGACGTCCCGCGATCCTTCCAAGGAAAAATTCCAGAATTAGAATTGCTGCTAGACCGCCAGGATGACGCTTGACAACTTGCGGGGTCGCGTCTTAAATTGGCATTTTAAATTGCAAATTCGAGAAAAAAAGGATTTCTCACAAACTAGAGGGCAGACGGGTTTTGGAATTCTTTTAAATATTTATGTACAACAACTCGATTCAGGATTCGGACCTACATGGAGCTTAAATCAATGCCTAAGGTAAAAAAGGTTTCTAAAAAAGTCGGATTTATTATCCTATTTTTCGTACTGGTGATCGGCGCCGCATTTGCCGTATCTGCCTATTTCGGCGTTACAAAGCTGATACAGGAGATCGGACCGATTCTTCAGCGTCATGTGGATCCTGCCGCCGCCAAAGAAATGTGGAATCTCGTTTTAGAATATTACCCCAAGTTTTGGTACACCCTATTTCCGGCGGTGATGATTTTTTGCCTGATTGTGGGGATATTGGCCTGGCTGTTTGCGCGATCGAGTATTAAAACGCTGGCTCTATCCGAGGAAGAAATGATCGAGGAGACTGACGCCGGAAATAAAAAGACAGAACAAGATATCTCCGATCGTCGATTGTTTTTGCATCTATTTTCTTTGATGCAACGGGAAGGCCGCTTGATGGATTTTCTGGATGAAGATCTTGACCAGTACGACGATGCTCAAATCGGTTCGGCTGTCCGAAGCATTCATGCCGGTTGCCGTCAGCTCGTTCAGGAGTATTTGAATCCGGAGCCGGTGATGGATCAGGAAGAGGGCGCGGCTGTGGAAGTTCCGGTCGATTTCGATCCCGGGATCATTAAGTTGACGGGAAATGTCGTCGGAGAACCGCCGTTTAGTGGGATTTTGCGCCATAAAGGCTGGCAAGTGGGTAAAATGAATCTGCCGACTCTATCAGGGCGCCAAAACGCTGAAATCATCGCCCCCGCGGAAGTGGAGGTCACATAAATGGGAAAATGAGCTAAAATTTGAAATGAACTAAAATGAGCTAAAATTTTGGTATTCTGTCGTTTTTATAAAAAGAGATAGAGCGTAGCGTTTCCTTAATTTTAGGCATTTTAGTCATTTTAGATCACTTTAGGCAGTCAATTATTCTGCTATATCAGTCTGTTATAACAAGGGACGGAAGCAAAGATCAATATGACAAAATAGAACAAGGTATCATCATAATGAGCCAATCGAAATATATTGTCGGTATCGACCTCGGCACCAGCAACAGTATTTTGGCCTATACAGCGGCCGAGATCGATGACCAGGCAGCATCTGAGATTCAGATACTCGAGATTCCGCAGATTGTCGGGCCGGGAAGTGTTGCCGAGCGATCCATGCTGCCGTCATTCATTTTCCTGCCGGGAGAAAAGGACATGTCCCCGGACGCACTGAACCTGCCCTGGGAAAAGGATGTCAAACAGGTTGTCGGAGAATTTGCCCGAGAGCGGGGAGCCGAGCTTCCCCAGAGACTGATTAGCTCGGCCAAATCCTGGCTTTGCCATCCGATGGTGGACCGCAATCAGGCGATTTTGCCCTGGGGCGCATCCTCGGAAGTGCCCAAACGTTCAACCGTGGAAGCCTCCGCCGCCATCCTTGCGCACATTCGCCGGGCCTGGAATTTTGCCATGGCGCGAGAGGATGAAAGTCTGGCATTGGAGCGGCAGGATATTTATCTGACCGTACCGGCCTCATTCGATGCCGTGGCCCGGGAGTTGACGGTCAAAGCAGCCGAAATGGCGCATTTACCCGATATTACCCTGTTGGAGGAGCCGCAGGCGGCGTTTTATGCCTGGATCGAGGCATCCGGCGACCGCTGGCGCGATGTTATCGCAGCGGGAGATCTGGTACTTGTGTGCGACCTGGGCGGCGGCACCAGCGATTTCAGTCTGATCCGGGTATCGGAATCGTCGGGAGAACTGGAGTTGGAGCGGATTGCCGTAGGGAATCATCTGTTGATCGGCGGCGACAATATGGACCTCGCCCTGGCCTACACCATCGCCAAACGTTTCTCTGAAAAAGGAACCCGGCTAGATTCCTGGCAGATGCGTGCACTGTGGCACCGCTGCCGCGGCGCTAAGGAAAAGCTGCTCGAACCTTCAGATAACGATACGGTTGCCGTTTCCATTCTGGGCCGGGGGAGCAGCCTGATTGGCGGTACTCTGAGAACGGACCTTAGCCGGGCTGAAGTAGAGCAGGTCATTGTGGACGGTTTCTTTCCGTTTTGCGACGCCACCAGCCGTCCGGCAGCGGTTCAACGGGCCGGCATCCAGGAAACCGGGCTGCCGTACGAATCGGATCCGGCCGTGACCCAACATCTGGCCCAATTCCTGAATCGCCAGGACGAACGCCCTTCAGAATTGCCTACGGCGGTGTTGTTCAACGGGGGGGTGATGAAATCGTCCTTACTGCGAAAACGTATTGTGGACGTTTTATCCTCCTGGCAAAACGGGGTAGAACCAAGAGTTCTGGAAGCCTCGAATCTGGATTTGGCGGTGGCTCGAGGGGCGGCCTATTACGGTTTGGCTCGCAGAGGCCGCGGGGTTCGGATTCGCAGCGGGTTGAACAAATCCTATTATATCGGTGTTGCGGCGGCATTGCCGGCGGTGCCGGGAATGCCTGCCCCGATCAAGGCTTTGTGTGTTGCGCCCTTCGGCATGGAAGAAGGATCGGAAACGGAGATGACCGAACGCGAATTTAACCTGGTGGTGGGGGAGCCGGCAAAATTTGATTTTCTTGGCTCGGCCGCGCGAACCAATGATGCCGTGGGTACCATCATTGAAGATTGGGAAGGGGATGTCGAGCCGGTCACGACCATTGAAACAACCCTGGACGGGACATACGGCAGCGTCATTCCCGTATCGATCCAAATCAAAGTGACTGAAATCGGTACCCTGGAGATTTGGTGCGTTTCCAGACAGGATGACAAACGCTGGAAACTTGAATTCAATGTTCGGGAAAAGCCATGACGATTGACTTTGCCGACCGCCGCTTTATCATCGGGATCGATCTGGGTACAACCAACTGTGCCGTTTCTTACGTAGATCTACTGGCAAAGGGATCGGCGGCCAAACGCATACGAATCTTTAAGATTCCACAGATGACCGGCCCCGGAGAAGTAAACCGCCTGCCGGTGCTGCCTTCTTTTTTATACATCCCCGGCGAGTTCGATATTTCCCGGGAAGCCATTTTCGCCGGTGCCTTTGCGAGGGATCATGGGGCCCGGGTGCCGGCCAGATTGGTAGCTTCGGCCAAAAGCTGGCTGTGCCATGCCAATGTGGACCGCCAGGCGCGCATTCTGCCTTGGGGAGCAGACAAGGAAGTCCCCAAGATTTCGCCGGTTATGGCCACTGCGGCCTATCTGAAACACATCCGCATGGCCTGGAACAAATCGTGGGGTCCGGATGAAAACTTACATCTGGAAAATCAGCTGATCGTCGCAACCGTGCCGGCCTCCTTTGACGAAGTCGCCCGCGAACTCACCCTGGAAGCCGCAAAATTAGGCGGCTTAAGCAATGTTATTTTACTGGAAGAACCTCTGGCAGCTTTTTACAGCTGGCTGATGCGCCATGAAAAAGACTGGAAAGAGTTCGTCCAAACTGGAGAATTGATTCTGGTCTGCGATGTCGGCGGCGGCACCACCGATTTTACCTTGATCATCTTGAGGGAGGCCGAAGGCAGTCCCCGCTTTGAACGAATCGCCGTGGGTGATCATCTGATATTGGGCGGCGACAACATCGATCTGGCACTGGCCCGCAGGGTTGAAACAGGCCTCACCGGCCCGCGCCGTTCCATGAGTACGGACCGCTGGAAAGCACTCTGCCATCAATGCCGCCAGGCCAAGGAGTCAATTCTGGGCGGGTTTGCCGAAACCTTTAAGGTCACGCTGATGGGGGAAGGCAGTCGATTAATCGCCGGAACACACGGCCAGGCGAAAGGGTATTACGGAATTCGGTCTGCCATATGAACAGGAGCCGGCAATTACCCGGCATCTTGGGCGGTTTCTGGAGCAACATCGTGATGATATCTTCCAAACACTGCAGCGGCAGTCATCCGCACCCGATTTAATCCTTTACAACGGCGGTTCTCTGCGGCCGGCAAAAATACAACAACGCATTCGGGCTGCCTTGCAGCACTGGTACAGGGAAACAGATTCAGAACGACCCGGAGTGCTGGAGAATCCCGATCCGGACCTGGCCGTCTCCCTTGGGGCCGCCTATTACGGACTGGTTAAAGTTGGGGAAGGGGTAAGGGTCGGCAGCGGCAGTCCACGGGCCTACTATCTCGGTATTGCAAGAACAGATGCCGTCATGCAGGACGATCAGGCTCCGGAAACGGTTTGTGTTGTGGAGCGGGGGCTCGAAGAAGGCAGCACTATCGGTCTGAAGGACAGTTCCTTTGAAGTGCTGACCAATCAACCGGTCAGCTTCGATCTATACAGTTCCAGTTATCGCAGCGGTGATCGCCACGGAGATGTCATCCGGATTGATGACTCTTTCTCCGTGCTGCCGCCGTTACAAACAGTGATTCAGTACGGTAAAAAAGGCGTCCGCAAGGCAATTCCGGTAAAAATCGAGGCGGAGTACACCGAACTGGGCACCCTGGCACTGTGGTGTCGATCCCGTATCAGCGACCATCGCTGGAAATTGCAATTTCAGCTTCGTAACACCCCCGTACCCGAAGCGGTGGCCGATGCCCAAATCCTGGAAGCCTCGGTAACCGAAAATGTCCTGGGTTATGTGCGCGATATTCTATCCGGCAATGACAAGCAGCAAGTAGAGAAACTGATCAAGGGTATCGGGGGAATCGTTGATCTGCCCCGCAATGACTGGCCCCTGGGGTTTATCCGCACGCTGGCCGATGAATTGCTGGTGCTATTACAGATCCGCAAGAAAGGACCGATTTTTGAAAGTAGCTGGATGAACCTGTTGGGATTTTGCTTGCGGCCGGGGATCGGCGAAAGTTTTGATCAGCAGCGCATGCGGCAGCTATGGCGGCTGTATCCGGGTGGTGCTGAGTTTGCCAGACATCCGCGCGTTCGATTGGAATGGTGGATCATGTGGCGAAGACTGGCAGCGGGTCTGACACCCGGTCAGCAGCGCCAGTTTTTTCAAGATGTGTCTGCTTTTTTATTAGGTAAGAAGGGCGAGATCAAGAAAGTCACGCCCCAGGAACAGCTTGAAATCTGGATGGCCGTTGCCAACATGGAAAAGCTTTACAGTAAGGAAAAAATCGAACTGGGACGAAAATTGCTCGCGGTCACTTCTGCCAAAAAATTAAAAGCACAGCACTTGTGGGCCTTGTCCCGTCTGGGAGCTCGCGAGTTGTTATACGGTCCTGCCGACCGGGTCATCCCTCCGGCTGAAGTTTCCAAGTGGATTGACCAGTTAGTTAGCTATTCCTGGTCCAATCCGAATACCGCCGGACGAAGCGTTTCGCACATGGCCCGCAGAACAGGGGATCGATCGCGCGACCTGGATGAAAAAATTCAAGGCGAGGTACTGGGCTGGATGGAGAAACATGGCATGCCGCAGGAGCGCAAGCGGCGGGTACGGGAAATCGTGCCGCTGGCCGACCAGGACCAGGACGCCATGTTTGGCGAGTCTCTGCCCCAGGGTATCATATTGCGGGAATGAGGATCTTGATAAAGGCTTAGTGGTAGGCTGAATCGTGATCAGGATGCAATGACAACAGACTTAGCCATGAGCCTTCACGATATGCTACTCTCCGAAACCCTTTGCCAATCCCGTTCCATCAAACGGAGGGATCGACGATCGCGTCTCGCTCTCCCCGGTCACCATTCCGCCAGAGCGCGCTTGGCGACGTGCCGACGTCGGAAGCTCTCGTCCCCCGCCAGGGCCGTGAGCGTCGGTCGAGACCGGGCCCCCAGGCTCCTGAGGTGATTGACGATCCGCCGGACATCGATCTCAGGGTCGCCGAAGTGGGAGCTGAGAGCCTCCTCGGTCTAACACTCTTACACAGGGTTCCGATATATTAGGATCAGGGATTTGCCCCTTGATTGGCAAAGTTATTTAGTGCTTTGGCAATATTATCCAGCAGGGTTTCCAGTCCCTGTATTCCGGCTCGCTGTGCGATGAATACTGGATCGTTATAGGCGATATTCACTTGTCCATCCTTCTCAAATACTAGATATTTTTGAGGCAGATCCAATCCGATTTCCTGTCTGTTTTGCATCAACAGGGTACCGACATTGGGATTTCCGAAGATCAGCAATGTTGTTTCGCGCAAGCGCCTAATTTCTTCATGGAAGTCGATTTGAATTGGGATGAAAAAGCCTGCTTCGGTTAAGACGCTGCGCAATTTTGCTACCGTATCTGCCACAGATTGATTACTGGGAACTATAACGATGCCTTTATCGTTCAGGCCAAATTGGTCCATCCTGGCATCTAACCGATGAAGGGCAAAGTCGTAAATGCGAATCTCGTGCCGATCCACCAAATACCCAGCATCGTTGTATTTTAATTTAATATTCTCAAATTCATCTTCGTACACCAGTATCTTCAGCGGTAGGTCAATGGCAGCCGTCTGACGACGACGAATCAAAGACGCATCAAAAAAACGTTTACGAAACATCACCAGTTGAGTTGGACGTAACTCCAAACCGACATTGGCGGCGTTTTGTGCATGGTTAATGACAGCGGTGATTTCAAAATTTTGATCTAGTAAAGTATTTACTATTTCTGCGACGGCGTCATCGACACTGTCCGCGTCACTGATATCAAACCCATCATAATGATCTGCCCACGAGCCCGAAGAAATGCTAAGCACGAAAAGGCAGGCCAGCAGTATAATAAATTTCCATTTCATCTGATTCCCCCTATTTTATTTTGGTTTCATTAATATTATTCAGGAATTGTGTAAGCGATAAGAGATCGATTTTTCTAGAAAAAAACATAGTGGCTCAGTCTTGTATGTCAAGAAAAGGGGGGGGCAATGTATGGAAATTTGGGAATTCCCGGCCCCGACCGAACAACCATTTGCCTTGACCTTACAAGCTCATTTTGTTACGGAGAATGTATTGAAGGTCCCGGTTGAATGAAAAGGAGGTTGTCATGGAGAGCAGACCATTTGGCAAAACCGGAGAAACGTTTCCGATTCTGAGTTTTGGTGGACAGCGGATTGTGGACACACATGGCTGCACCGAAGAAGAGGCGGTTGAGATTGTCAATACTGCCATCAACCGAGGCATCCGCTATTTTGATACTGCCTGGATTTACTCCGATGGACAGGCGGAAACGCGCCTGGGCAAGGTGGTCAAACACCGCCGGTCGGAGATGTGGATTGCCACTAAGGTGTATGATACCACCCGGGATGGGGCCCGGCGGCAATTGGAGACGAGTCTGTCGCGGTTGCAGACAGATTACGTGGACGAGTGGCGATTGCACAATTTAGAGGATTATGCCAGATTGGACGCATTTACCGGCAAAGGGGGGGCGCTGGAGGCAGCGATCCAGGCTCGGGATGAGGGACTGGTGCGCTACATAAGTATCAGCGGCCACACCGACCCACAGATTCTGGTCGAGGCGCTCAAGCGTTTTCCCTTCGATAGCGCGCTCATCGCCGTATCAGCATTGGATCATTTTATTCTCAGTTTTGCCGAGGAGTTTGTTCCGGTTGCCATTGCCAGAGGAGTGGCGACGATTGGGATGAAAGTGCTGGGATTGGGGAGTCTAACCCACGAGGTGCAACGTTCGTTGCGCTACGCATTCAGCTTGCCGGTGAGCACGGTGATTGTAGGGATGGAGACGATGGCTCAGCTGGAACAGAACCTGGAGATCGCAGAGTCATTCACCCCGATGACAGACGAAGAGAGGCTGTCTTTCTTCAAGGACATCATCACGTCGGTGCGGCCGCAAAAGATCCGCTGGAAGGCGGCTGATTGGGAAAATCCGACGCAGTGGGTCTCACGCGGCCGAGGCTTGCCCGGCTAAGTACGTCGATATCGAGACTTCCTAAATAATCTGTAAATATTCATAAGAGAGGAGAAGACAATGGGAAAAGAGTTGGATGCAGCAAGTGAAATGGCTGCAAAAGATGCAAGCGGTGGCTTTAATAACTTCAAAGAGGCCGTTTACGATTTTTTAGGAAATTGTTTCAGCTGGTTGTCTACTCATCAAGGCCTTGCGCTAATTATTATTCTGGTCGTTTTGGCAATAATAATTTGGTTTATCTTAAGAGGCAGGAAATATCGCAAACAACTTGAAGAAAAAATTTCAAGCAAAAGCGCCGAAATTGGTAAAAAAGATGCTCTTATCAACGAACAAAAAAACAAACTTGAAGCATTGCAGAAAGAAATGTCTGACCAGCAAGGGTTTATAAGTGAAGCCCTACTCAGAACCATTAGAACCATTACAGGTTACGACAGCGACCAACTACAAATCTTTTTTAAATTTCTTACCAAAATTAGTGGAAACCCGCTGCAAATAGCCGATACTCAGATGAATACCATGCCCAAGGGCCAGCTTCTTGAAGAAGAGAGTGATGATTCTGTAGAGGAAAATGATGCGAAAGAAAAAATTGCTCCGGACACTGGTCCTGGAGAAGTCATAGAAGCCAATAAAGGTGGAGAAGAATAATATTTTCCAAGGTTGGATCGTAATAAAGTGAATTTCCAGCCTTTTTTACTTCCGTTACCCAATTCTCCCTACCTTCGGTACAAGCCAACACTACCGCCACCCCTGGATCGTTACCGCTGGAGTGGTCATGGTGCCTTGATGGGTATTTTGAAAAAGGAACATCATCAAAAGATTGATGATGTTATAGCCCGAATATGCAGAAGTGAAAATGTATCCATTGGAGAATTAAAAGCAGGCCGCCGGCGCTCGAATCCGCGAACGATGATATGATGCAGGAAAAGATGAAGGCCAATATTGCCTCTAACAAGGTGGGGGATGAAAGCACCTGCCAGTTCAGTCGTGAATTCAAGCGTTACTTCGGGAAAAGTCCTACTGACGCCTTTTATTCCTACACCAAAGGAACATGGGAACCTTCAATGGAAACTAAAAATGCAAACTGGCAATCGTCAAAAAAAATCTGAACTTGATTGACAAATCGAACAATGATATATATCAGTATATATCAAATACATTGAGGTGATTGCCATGGAATCATTAGCAAAGTTATTTAAAAATGGACGCTCTCAGGCTGTCAGGCTACCGAAAGAGTTTCGTTTCGAAGGTACCGAGGTGAGAATTCGCAAACAAGGCGAAAAAGTCATCTTGGAGCCTGTGAAAAGATCGAAATGGCCTGATGGATTTTGGGATATTTTTACGCCGGACCCACAATTTGACACACCAGATCCATTGGCATCAAAAGAGTTCCAACTCGATTAGCATGAGGCAGGATGTATTTATTAGATACAAACATCATCAGCTACTGGATGCGGGGTGATCCGCAGCTGATCAATAAGATTAAAAGCTGTAGCCCTTCTGATTTGTCATTATCTACCATTACTCTTGCTGAAATCTACTACGGTATTGAAAAATCACCGGTAAAAAAGAAAGAACGGCGTTTAAAAATTGAACATATCAAATCCGAACTGGATATTTATCCCTTCAATGAGCAAGCGGCGGTAAAGTATGGCGCCATTCGAGCAGCACATGAAAATCTGGGTAAACCGATCAGCGAAAGGGATACTCAAATAGCATCCATCGCCTTGGCAAATAAGCTTTGTATTGTGACGCATAACACCAAAGCATTCAGCCGCATTCCCAAGCTCAAGGTTGAAGACTGGGCATCAAAGTAAATTGCCATCTATTAATTGTAGTAGTTCAGATTTACATACAAACTCTTGGGCCACAACCAAGTGCTCTACCAGCACATCCCGCAATCATTCCAATTGTCTTCATTCGTTTTCTCCTCAATTAGGGTTATAATTCGTTCGAATTAGTTATTATTAGTAAATAAAAATTAAAAATAAAAATTATATTGACAAATTATTACGGATTTCTATAATCATCGACCTATGAAGAAACTCCTTTCAACTAAAGAAGTTGCCCAGTTTCTGAATGTTAATGAAAAGATGGTGTACAGCCTCGTATCCGAAAAAGGTCTGCCGGCGACTAAAATTACGGGCAAATGGCTTTTCCCAAAGCATCTGGTGGAGCAGTGGGTTGAAGCCAATACCATCAACTATCCCGACAACGGTGTTCCA
>CALZJV010000130.1:20155-22751 GCA_945787595.1 uncultured Desulfobacterales bacterium
GGCAGCATGGGGGGCTTGAGCGCCTTACGGAACAATCTTTGTCACATAGCATCCAGCCATCTGCTGCAGGAGGACGAATCGGAATACAATTTTGATTTTGCCTTCAAGGAACTGGATCAAATGCCGGCGATCGTCAATTTTTGCCGGCGTGAGCAAGGAATCCTGGTGCCGAAGGGCAATCCCAAAAGCATTTCGTCGGTGGCAGACCTTGCACAGGCAGGGGTGAAAATCGTTAATCGATCGCTCAATACCGGCACGCGCCTGTTGCTGGACCGGGAACTCAAGAAAGCCGGGATAAACGGTGAGAAAATTGAGGGCTACTCTTATGAGGTTTCCCGCCACCTGGATGTCGGACTGGAGGTGCTGTCGGGGCGAGCAGATGCTGGGCCGGGAATCCGTGCTGTTGCAGGCCTACTGGGTATTGACTTCATTCCGCTGCGATGGGAACGGTTCGACCTGATGATTTCCAAGAAGTGCTTTTTCGATGAGGGTATTCAACTTTTTTTAGGGCTGCTGCATGAAAAAGAATTTCGTGAAATGGCAACCCGTCTGGAAGGTTATGATGTCAATTTAGGCGGCAAAATGGTGTTTCCAACCGAACCGACATGATTCCAAATTGTTTTCACCGCAAAGACGCGAAGGACGCAGAGATGTTTTTTCTTATTCTTTGCCGTTGATCCTCCAAAAATACCGGCGGACATGAAGGACGGCAAAGAATAAAAGAGCACTTTTCCGAAAATAATTGGAGTTTTACATATGTTACAAATATAGTTGCCCTGGCGATGAGATTTACTTTATAAAGCTGATTCTTTTTGTTTTCCGGCCTCTGACCGGAAAACAAAAAATAATTAAGAAGAATGAAACGATTTTACATTTTAGTCGCGGGTTTGATTGCAGTTATCTTTTTGATGTCATGGGGGGCCCTGGCTGAAGAAAAAATCTTAAAGATGTCAACCACCACGAGTACCCAGGCCTCCGGTCTGCTGGATGTGTTGCTGCCCGAACTGGAAAAAGACACCAGCATTCAGGTGAAGGTAATTGCCAAAGGAACCGGGGCCGCCATCCGGGATGGAATGGACGGCAACGTGGATGTCATTTTTGTACATGCCAAAGCGCGGGAAGAAAAATTTGTTGAAGACGGCTACGGAACGAAACGTTATGCGGTCATGCACAATGATTTTGTCATTTTAGGCCCTGCCGATGATCCTGCAAAAATCAAGGGAATGGCCGATGCCCCGGCGGCATTGAATAAGATCGCCGACTCAAATTTCGTTTTCATTTCACGCGGAGACGATAGCGGCACCCACACCAAGGAGCAGGCGCTTTGGCAAAAAACCGGTCTGAAGCTTGATAAGATAACCAATACCATCGTCAAAAAGGGCAAAAAGCAGGAGATTGCCTTTGTTCACCCTGCGGGTTCGGGAAAATGGTATTTATCCATCGGTCAGGGAATGGGAAAGACCATCATGGTTGCCGATGAGAAACAAGCCTATACGCTGGCGGACAGGGGAACTTATATTAAGTATAAATTCGGCCGGGATGTGCCGGTTGAATTGGATGTTCTTTGTGAAGGAGATCCACTGCTTGCCAACCCCTATGGTATCATTCCAATAAATCCGAAAAAACATTCCCATGTGAAATTTAAGATAGCTGAGGAGTTCGCCCAATGGTTGGTTTCAGAACGGGGGCAGGCGATTATCGCCGATTACAGGCTGCTGGGCAAACAGCTGTTTTATCCAGATGCACGGTAATAGGTTAGGCCCGTTGCGCCGGTTAGGCCGGTTGGCCGGTTTGAAAAAAGGTACAATTCATTTTTAATTTTAGGCATTTTAGGCACTTTAAATTTTAGGCATTTATTTTTATTCATGGATCTTCTCATAGACAGCTTTATTTCAGCCATCCTTCTGGTGGTTTCACTGGATGGTGAAATGATCTCCATCGTCGGGGTTTCGTTAAAAGTAAGTTGTGCTTCGACATTTTTTGCCGCCCTCATCGGTGTGCCATTTGGTTTTTCGATCGCCTTTAGCGAATTTTCGGGAAAACACATGATTATCACCGTGTTGAATACATTACTGGCACTTCCGACGGTGGTGATCGGCCTTTTCGTCTATGCGTTTGTTTCCCGCAGGGGGATCTTCGGCCCCCTCGATCTTCTCTATACCCAAAAAGCGATTATAATCGGCCAGATTATTTTAATTGTTCCGGTGGTGGCCGCATTTACGATTGCTGCCATCAGCCGGATCGATGAGCGTTATCGTAAAACAGCGATGACGGTGGGGGCCAACCGCCGTCAAACCGCCTGGATAGTATTCAGGGAGGCCCGTTTCGGAATTGTTGCTGCGATTATTGCCGCTTTCGGCAGGGTTGTTTCCGAGGTCGGCATCAGCATGATGCTGGGCGGTAATATTAAAGGATTTACCCGCACCATGACGACGGCCATGGCCCTGGAATACGATAAAGGCGCATTCACCCTGGCTGTGGCTCTGGGCATCGTCCTGCTGGGATTAAGTTTTGGTATGAACCTGCTGTTTCATTTTTTTCAGGGGAGAACCCGCACGTGACGGGATATACCATATCGCAATTAACCAAGATTTTC
>CALZJV010000131.1 GCA_945787595.1 uncultured Desulfobacterales bacterium
TCTCCTGCTGGCCTCTGAAAGCATCGACAATCAAATGGTGCGAAGCGCCCAAAACGAAATTCATTTTGGATGCGAGATTCCGCTGCAGGAAATTATCGACAAAGTCGAGGTAGTTACCCAGGATGATATACTTGAACTGGCCAACGATCTTTTCCATCCCCACCTGATGGCATTGACCCTGCTGGGCCCGGTCAATAGCGATAAAAAAGAATTTGAAGAAATATTGTTTGACCCTAATCGTTCGTAGACCCTAGCGGATCTTTTCTGACAACATGCTGTAAGGAACGAAAGGTTTTCCGCCGCAGGCGGACTCGGTTTCAGGATTTTGCGACTCGCCTGCCTGACACCCGACACCTGAAACCTTTATAAATTATCAACGTGTTTGTTGCCCTTCAGGGGCACTTTTTCCGAGCGTCGTCTTGGAAAAAGCCTAGATTGCTCAGGGTTCACGAAGAAATAAATTCACAATTTTAGGCGTTGAGGCGTCCGTCTGGCAAGGCGCGAAAACGCAGGAATATCTGGATATTCCGAGCTTTCGCAACGCCGCCAGGTGGGATGCATCGGCGTATAAAATGTGAAGTTATTTTTGAGTGAGCCCTTAGCTCAAATCTTCATGGATTTTCTTCAAGACTTTACCAATTTGTATCTTTTGAGGGCAATTTTTTTCAGCTTTTGAGTAATCTGTCTTACAAATATCTATTTTCTGGTCTGTTGGTAAAGCATTGAAAAGCGCCAACGCCTTATTGCGATCTCCATAGCTGTTATAGTACATGGAACAACGCAAAACATCACTGATCGGTACTCTGAAATCGACTGCTGACTCGCAAATGTCGGCACAGCCGATGCAGGAATGGTCATATTGGGCATAGCCGAACAAATGCTGGCAATATTGGGATTTTCCCAGACTACCTTTAGTTTGGCCTGTTCCTCCGTATATCCCTTTTTTAGAAAGCTTTCGGTCATATTCAGATCATCATCCGGTTCAGATCCGATGGAAGCATAGAAATAGGCCGAGAATGCGGCCTGTGTTTTCATAGCCGTCAAACCGATTCCGGCTTTAACACAGGCATCAACTGCTCTTTTCATTTCATCTGTTACCATCAGTCTATAATTATAACTCATCATTATCCCATCGATCCATCCAAGTTTAGCTGCCGCCAGCATACTGTTTTCCATATTTTTATGGGCACTGAATCCAAAAAAACGAATTTTTCCATCAGTTTTGGCTTTTTCGGCCCAGGCTTTGACTTCACTTGTCAATTCCTCTTTTACTTTTTTGACATAATGAATAAAGTACATATCGACGTAGGACGTATTCATTCTTTGAAGTGAGGTATTTAACTTTTCAGTTAGTTCTTTCGGATCTGAAGTCGCGGCCTTGGTGACTAGGAAAACTTTTTTCCGGTCGCTGGGAAACTTAGCAAAGTATTTGCCGATTGCCTTCTCATTTTTCCCCCAACCATATCCATCGGCCGTATCCCAATAGGTAACACCCATTTTCATAGCTTGCCTGAATATTAACTGGTCCGACATACCCAACACACCGCCAAGAGAGAGTATCGAGACATTGACCCCTGTTTTTCCATACGGTCGAGTCGGCACGGTCATGGCAGCCGTATTCTTGGAACCGCTTTTATCCGAAGCGTTCACGAAAGGTGCCAGTGAAGCGACCATTGATCCGGCACCGATGGCTCCAACTGTTTTTATAAAGGTGCGTCGAGACGTTTTAATTTCTTTTTCTGACATTGTTTCTCCTTTTTAATAATTTTTTTCAATCCCTTCCGGTATGACCAAATCCACCACTGCCCCGGTACGTTGCATTGCTGAATTCCCGCACCAATTTTAAGGTCGCCCTGATCACAGGTATAAATAGCATCTGGCATATTCGTTCAGCGGGTTTTACAGTATATTTTTTTTGACTTCTGTTAAATAGGCCTATCATTATCTCACCCTGGTAATCGGAGTCGATAACGCCAATCGTATTGGCCAGTATGATACCCTTTTTTATTCCCAGGCCGGAACGCGGCACAATTAAGCCGACAATGTTTGGATCTTTAATATTGACAGCAATTCCACTTCCTACCAGAACGGTTTCTGCGGGCTGAATGCTAATCTCTTCTTTTATGCAAGCCCTGAGATCAATTGCCGCTGCTCCTGTGGTGGCATATGAAGCAAGTGGTATCGTGTCTCCAATAAGCGAATTGACAATTTTTGTTTCAATATTTACTGAATTCATTTATTCTCATTGAGTTTTGGAAAGTGCCATACTTGAGTTATAACACAAGATAGACAGTTTAGAGCGTCAATTTTAGACTTTTATTTTTTTGTTATTTACGTTATTTATACCAAATTTTCAACCGGCTATCCTCATGAGTACCCCCAACTTTAATTTTAAATAACGCAAATCCGCTTTATGGATCCGAATCTTCAAGAATCCCGGCGATCTTGTGACTACAATCTCGCCATTTGCATGCTGGCCAGCGGAAGCAAGGGCAATGCGACCTATATCAGCGACGGTGACACGTCAATTCTTATCGACGCCGGTCTGTCCGGAGTCGAACTTCAGCGTAGAATGGCCTCAAGAGATCTGGCCCCCGAAAACCTGGCTGCCATCATCGTCACCCACGAACATTCCGATCATATCCAGGGTGTCGGCGTTCTTTCCCGACGATTCAAGCTGCCGGTCTATATCAATAAAAAAACCCACCGGGCGTCCCCCCGGCTTGGCAGCCTGTATGAAACCAAATCGTTTGAATGCGGCCAGACGTTTCACATTAGCAATCTGACCATCCACCCTTTTTCGATATCTCATGATGCTGAAGATCCGGCCGGATTTACCATCAGCCAAAATGGAACCACTATCGCAATCGCCACCGATATGGGAATCGTGACATCCATGGTGAAGGAGCACTTAAAGCGCTGTGCACTGCTGATTCTTGAAGCCAATCACGACCCCCGGATGCTCGAAACCGGCCCCTATCCTTGGCCCCTGAAACAGCGTATAAAGGGCAGAACCGGCCACCTTTCAAATGCATCTTCAAAAATCCTGCTGGAGGAGTTGCAGCACGGAAATTTGCAGCAAGTTATCCTGGCCCACTTAAGCGAAATAAACAATACCCCCCAGTTAGCGTTTGATGAAGCCGCAAAAGCGCTCACCGGCTGCAGCGCCAAGCTGTCTGTGGCCGATCAATACACTTCCGGTCCTGTCATATATTTAAAGTAAAGAAATCTGGCCTTGATGACCCGCCTTCGCTTGGCTACGGCGCGGTCAGGCCAGGCTTTGATTTCATCCCAGAGGGGTTTTGCTTACCAATAGCTGCCCAATGGAATATTGGAATGGGGGAAAAATGGAATAATGGGTATGAAAAGTTGAGTGCCATCTTTTTTATAAAAGATCTCCTTTGCCGGGTGCCTCCGTCCTGACTCCTCGTATGAAACTCCATGTATAAAACGGCGGTCAACAGCCAGCAACGAGCTCAGATGAGTCGACTATCGAAGGATGGAATCATTGCGCTCTGCTTTTTTCCTCCATTTCCGAATTCCGCATTCCCACTTCGCAATTCCATTCACCCTATGCGCTTTGCGTTCAAAACGGGCGCCAAACCGATCTGGTACGTGCCAGTCAGCATTGGTTGACATGGCTGCGAGGGATGACTAATTTAAGGATTCTTAATTGGTTGAATTATTTAATATTTCAAGCGCGTATAAACTTGTTTGACTTTTCCCCGATACCATCGGGATATGAATAGGAGATCCTAAATATGTCCGAGACTTACATGGCGCAAAAGTTGTTTGATGAAGGCGCCGCCGCCTATCTCAAAGAGGACTACAAAACCAGTATAAAATTATTTACCCAGGCCCTCAAACATGATCGCAAATCTGCACTGGTTTATTCCAGTCGCGGTACGGCGTATCTGAAATTAAATAAATTTAAAAAAGCGATATCCGACTTCTCACATGCCATTCGATTAAATCCGAAATATGCAAGCGCCTATCACTTGCGCGGTCTGGCCTATGAAAAGATGGGTGATTTTGCCCCTGCATTCCGGGATTTTGATCAAGCCCTCGAGATAGATCCGGACTTGTCAGCTGCTTATCGCAGCCGGGATTCTGTGCTGGATAAAACGATCGGCGAACGGTTGCAGATGGAAGACGCTGAGATAGCCGACCACTTGGCGGCAATGCGGGTGGCCCGATTTAACGGGGATAATTCATTACATGATTCTGAGATTTAGCTGAAAAATACACCATCGAATGCTCTATCTCGGCTCGATTCCCTCTGCGCTGATTCCCCGGATATAAAAATTTTCGTCGTTTAAAAAGCTCAGAAATATGACAATAAAAGCAATCGAAGCTTCCAGCATCAAGGATTTGTTCTGATACAAAATATCCAACTGCTGGCGACGGGTCTTTTTGGCTTTATTTCCGAAATAGGTCGAAAACAAACCATCTAGCAACTGGTTGCCTTCCGGCATGGTTACTAGATCGCTTCTGCCGCTATAGCAATATTGCATCGCTTCCAGTACAAGGCTGCGCTGGGTGTGGAGCTCCTTGACATGATAGCTGATCAAATGGATCAATGTTCGCTGCGCTTCTTTTAAGCCGGCCTCCGAAACGGCATCGAAGAGGATTCTTACTTCGCGCCGACCTGTTGCCGGCACCTTCTGACGGATTAACGACAACAGCACGGCGTTTTTAAAAAGCTGGTACAGACGTCGGGCACCGTTTATGGCCGTTGCCGGCGAATGGTCCATTTTCGGTTTGTACCCCGGATAGTTGTTGACAAACATGATTTGAAAAACGGTTTCAAAAAAATCAATTCTGGCCAGCGGATCTTCGAGGTCGATGCGCATGTCCAGGGTGTTGTCCAGTCGATCTGCCAGCTTGACCTGAACGATCTCGGGAAAACTCTGTACATTATCCAGCAGCCGACCGACATACTGGTAATAGGATTCATCCTCAACGCGGGTCAGGGAAATAAGGCTTGTCATCAGCCTGGCTTCATCATCGCTGTCCATGCGACCCAAAAGGTCGTACATCTGGGCTTCCACAGATTGCCATTGTTGAAAATCATAATCAACCGGTCTAATGTCTTCGAGAATATCGTGGAACAGCAAGGTGAGAAGGTCTACCAGGTTGAGACGGCTAAGGGATCGGGTATACAGGGCGGCGGCCCGCAAGGGGTGTAAAACAGCCATGGGGCCCAAACGCCGGCGTTTATGGCTATACACTCTAAAAAGATATCCCAGCGCCTCCATCACAATGCCTTTTTGTTCGCGGTCTTTCTTATCATCATCGTCCAAACGCTTGTTGCCGATGATATACATCAACACATTGTAACGATTCAGAGACGCAGCACTCAAATTGTAGTTCAGCGCTGATGAAAGTTTGAAAAACTCGGTCAGATCAAAAAACGGCATCTTCACCCCCATTAACAGACAAACCAGAAATCCCAGACCCGATACATGGGCAAAGGGGATTTTTTAGTTTCCATCCATAAATAGTCTTTTTGCCCAATCTCTGCGTCAATCGGCGCGTTTGTTTGTGCGACGTAGCCAGCTACGTCTCCGCACAAACGCTTGATTTCCTTGACCTTGGACAAAAATCCGCATTTCTGGATTATTAATCTGTCTACATGTAAAATCAAGGCGAAAAGGATTATCTTGACAGCAGGGCTGGAGATCCATAAGAGTACCAATTTAGGGTTCACGAAAAAATAAGTTCACAATTTTAGGCGTTGAGGCGCCCGTCTGGCAAGGCGCGAAAACGCAGGAATATCTGGATATTCCAAGCTTTCGCAACGCCGCCAGACGGGATGCATCGGCGTATAAAATGTGAAATTATTTTTGAGTGAGCCCTTAGCATCGTATCCAAATAATTATGCTAATTAGGGTTTTAGCAGAGGAGAATTTAAATGGAAGATAAAGTAAAATCAATATTGGATTACTTCGAGCAGATTAATGCCATACCGCGTTGCTCGAAAAATGAAGAACAAATTGGTTTGTGGCTGAAACAGTGGGCCGAATCAAAACAGTTTGTGGTGAAAAAGGATGCAGCCGGCAACCTGCTGGTTAAAGTGCCGCCCACACCGGGATATGAACATTCACCGGTCATTGTGATTCAGGGCCATACGGACATGGTATGCGAGAAAACTCCCGTTTCGATGCATGACTTTTCTAATGACCCCATCAAAAATATTATTGATGGTGATTGGCTACGGGCAGATAACACCACCCTGGGGGCGGATAACGGCATTGCCATTGCTCTGGCAATGGCGGTGGCGAGCGATGAGAGCATTGCCCATCCGCCACTGGAACTGTTGTTTACGGTGGACGAGGAAACCGGATTAAATGGCGCCAAAGAGCTTGAACCCGCATTCATCGAAGGCCGGGTACTACTCAATGTGGATTCGGAAACCGAAGGCGTGTTCACTGTCGGTTGTGCAGGCGGACGACACACCATTATTTCCTGTAAGCTGGCGCTAACAGATTTGGCTGAAGAAAGCCAATTTTTCAATTTGAATATCAGCGGATTGCACGGCGGACATTCGGGCATCGATATTATCAAGCAAAGGGCCAGCGCCAATAAAATTCTGGCACGCACCTTACACCAGATAGCCATGGCATGCGACATTCAGCTCGTATCTATCAAAGGTGGTACCGCTCATAATGCAATTGCCCGGGATGCTGATGCCGTATTCGCGTGTGCCGCCGAGAATTCAAATGATTTAGCCAGGATGGTTTCTGAATTCGAACACACCGTCCAAACTGATTATGGCACCATCGAATCTAATATAGCCATAAAGCTGACGGCGGCGGAATCCGCTGCGCAGAAAAAAACAGCGTTGAGCGTGGCGCAAACACAGAACGTTATCAATCTGCTTCTATCCCTGCCCCATGGGGTTATGGGGATGTCGGCGGTTTTCACAGACTTGGTAGAAACCTCCAACAACCTGGCAACTGTTGAAATAAAAGACGACACCCTGCAAATATTGACCAGCCAGCGCAGTCTGACCAGATCCAGGTTGGAGGAGATTACCAACTCCATTCGTGCTACGGCGGCCCTTGCCGGCACAGATACCAGATGCGACAGTGAATATCCCCCCTGGACACCGAACATGCAGTCCACTCTGCTTGAGCTTTGCCAGAAAATCTATAAGCAGGTTTTCGATCAAGAGTCCAAAGTTAACTCGGTTCATGCAGGGCTGGAGTGCGCAATCATCGGAGATAAATACGAGGGTATGGACATGATATCATTCGGCCCAGATCTAAGAGATCCCCATTCGCCCACCGAAGGGCTCTATATTCCGTCTCTTGGTAAGGTGTGGAAATTTATGGTGGCACTTTTAGAGAATTATGGTAGTAAATAATGGGTTAGAGTTTAAAGTAGCCGTGTGCTGGTAGCACCTCAATTAATAGCAAATTATAAATAACAAATCCTAATTTATCTTATGGATTAAATATGGAGCACATCGTTATCATCGGCGGCGGTGGAACTGGGGCGGCTTTAGCCCACGATTTAGCTTTACGCGGATTTGGCGTCTCTCTGTTTGAATGCGGCGAGCTGTTATCCGGCGCTACCGGCAGGCACCATGGACTGCTGCATAGCGGCGGCCGCTATGCAGTCGACGATCCGGCGGCCGCCAAAGAGTGTATCCGAGAAAACCAAATCCTGCGGCGCATCGCCCCCGAGGCCATCGAACAAAATGACGGTCTTTTCGTAGCGTTAGATGATATTGATATGGATTACCGGCCGTCGTTTTTAGAACAATGCAGGCAATGTGAAGTTCCTACGGAAGAACTCACCTCCGCCAAAGTCCTGGCCATTGAACCCGCACTGCATCCGGATCTCAAGGCGGCCATCCGGGTGCCGGATGCCACCTTGGATGCCTGGCGGCTTCCCCTGCATTTTTATGCCAGCGCCAAAGCCAACGGCGCCCGGATTCATAACTTTTCCGAGGTTATCGGCTTCCACAAATCTGACGAAACCGTCACGGGGGTGCGCATTTTCGATCATCTAACCGAGCGCGAGTACGATGTGCAAGGGGATCTGTTTGTAAATGCGGCCGGTGCCTGGGCCGGCAAAATATGTGCCCTGGCCGGTATTCAATTGCCGCTTCAGCCGGGACCCGGGGTTATGGTGGCCATCAACGCCCGCTTGACGAATATGGTTATCAACCGGCTTCAAAAAGCCGGCGAAGGCGATATCATCGTGCCCCAGCGCGAACTTTCTGTTCTGGGTACGACCCTCTGGCTGGCAGAGGACCCAGATAGGATTGAATTACCGTCGGACCATGTTCAAAAGATCAGAAAACTGTGCGCCCAAATGGTCCCGGCGGTCAAAGAAACGGCCATCCATTCGGTCTGGTGTGCTTCGCGGCCCTTGATCGAACAAAAGCAGGCCAAAGAACCCCAGCAAATCAGCCGCACATTTGATTGCTATGACCACAAGCAAAGAGACTGCCTGGAGGGACTGGTATCAATTATCGGCGGCAAGGCCACCACCCTGAGGGCCATGGCCGAAAAAGCCGCGGATTTAATCTGCCGCAAAACTGGCAGAAATATTGCCTGCAAAACGAAAACCGAAAAGTTGCTGCACTATCGACACTTTTATTCACCGCAGAGACGCTGAGAACGCCAAGGAAGTTTTTTTGTTTTCCGCCGAAGGCGTATTCAATTGGATCACTTGCATCAGGAAGATGATCCAAATAAAAAATCCAATAGATCCTGTAAATCCTGTCTAAATAAAAAAATGAAAATGGAATCCTTTCAATTGACAGCCAAAACCGTTACATTCCGAATCTTGCGATATAAACCGAACCGGATCGATCCCCCCCAATACCAGGATTTTTCCATAAAGGATGAGCCAGACATGACCGTACTTGACGCCCTAGAAAAAATTCGCCTCGAACAGGACAACAGTCTGATGTACCGACATTCCTGCCATCATTCCTCCTGCGGCACCTGTGCCTGTAAAATAAACGGTCAGGAACGCTTAACCTGCATCACTAAAATTTCAGACCTGGAAGATGATACCATCACCCTCACTCCTCTTGAAGGTTTCAAACCAATCGCGGATCTGGTGGTGGACATGACCCGGTTTTTTAAAGACTATTCAGCGGACTGTAGTTACTTACGGCCATCTGAAAAAACAATATCCACGCGCCGGCCTGAAGGTATCAAACATTTTACCCGCTTTGAAAACTGCATCGAATGCGGTGCCTGCATCTCGGCCTGCCCAGTCACCCGTAACAGCAAGGCGTTCTTAGGACCCGCCGTACTTGCCGCTGTCAACAACGAGCTCAAGAAATCTCCACAAAAAACAGCTCAGCTTCTGTCTCTGGCGGGAAGTAGGCGCGGCACCCACATGTGCGAAAGAGCAGTGAACTGCAGCCGCGTATGCCCCAACAAAGTTTATCCGGCAAAGCACATTACCGATCTGCGGAGATTGCTGAAAAATAGGCACAAGGGCAGCACCATGGATAGCCCACCTAGATAATATACCGATCCATTCAACCGGCAAACCGGCTTAATTGCAAAGAAACGGTTCGATAATCAAAACAAAGGGGCTCCCAAAAAGCCGGTGGATGTTTCGTTGCAAATCGTGAAACTGTCTGAGGGGCTTGGCGAGCGTTAAGCCGTTCAGCGACTGTCCTAGTTAATTTGCATGAAAAGCTGATTGCCCCCCATGGTATTTACAGATTGGGTCCTGGACGGCTTTACGCTCACTTGGACCCGAGTTTTTCACGGTTTGAAATGCAATATCCACCGGCGGCGATTCTACCTTTTTTGGGGAGTAATAATTCCGTAAAGAAATCATAATTTTGTATTACATTTCGCCGATGATTTTCCGGATCGCACTCACAAAGCTTTGGTCGGATCCGCAGCAACCTCCGATAAAATTGGCCCCGGCCTCAATTAGGTCCGGAACAAATTTCACGAATTCATCGGCGGTGGTGTAAAATATCGTTTCTTCGTCAATTATCTGCGGAAGTCCGGCATTGGGCTTAATCCAGATCGGCAGGTCGGCGACCTCATGCATACGTCTGCAAATCCCTATGTAACCCTCGATCCCCTGGCCGCAGTTCGCCCCCACGCCATCCACACCGATTTTAACAAACTCATTCACAGCAGCTTCCGGGGTCACTCCCATCAGGGTCGTATCTTTGTTGACACCTGAATCAAAAACCATACTGGCAATCACCGGAAGTCCGGTTCGTTTAGCAGCCCTGGCAGCAATTCCGGCTTCGGTAATGTCGATCATGGTCTCAACGATGATTCCGTCAGCCCCTGCTCTCGCCTGGGCATCGGCCTGTTCTTCAAACACGTTTTGCAGTTCCTCTTCAGTGGTCTCCTTGGTCAGAAGCATCTTGCCCGTGGGACCAATGGATGCAAATACGAAGGCTCGATTCCCGGCGGCTCTTTTCGAAATCTCGACACCGGCAGTATTTATTGCAACGGCCTTATCGCCCAGATTGAATCGTCCCAACGATAAGCGGCTGCCGCCGAATGTGTTGGTTAGAATAATCTGACTGCCGGCCTCGACATATTGCCCGGCAACTTCTTCTACCAGTTCCGGATGGTTGAGATTCCATGAATCCGGACACTCACCGCGTTTCAAGCCGCGATTTTGAAGCTGGGTGCCCCATGAACCGTCGGTGACGACCGGACCTTCCTTTATCAATTTTTCGACTAGAGGATGCATCGCTTTTCTCCTTCTTTGGTTATAAATCCGTTTCGCGCAATGGGGTATGATGGACATTCCAGATTTCGGTTAATATTAAAAGCAGTATCCATTGGTTGTAGCCTTGGAACCTCTGAACCCTAGAACCCCCTGGTCCAGACCTGAATTTACGTTGCTCAATTGTTCAGATTCATACTTGGGAACCTGACACGGGCCGTAATGTTATCTTATAAGTCGCACCAGGGCAGGCTGAACCTCTGAATCCTTGAGGACTTACATAACCCCTATTGGTTCAAATTTCAATAAATCAATGGCCCGATACCCGGTAACCGGCAACCTGTTTCCAGTCGGTCTTTTTTCTCCTTGATAAATTCAGATTTATTCCTTAAATTATCAAACATGGGTCATGTGTTTGATTTTAGTGAAGCCGTTAATTACGAGCAGTGGTTCAACAAGCCGCAAAATAAACTGGCTTTTGAGCTGGAAACGCAATTGATGCGGGACTTGCTCCAGCCCATGCACGGCGAATCCGTGCTGGATATTGGTTGCGGTGCGGGGGCATGTCTGACAGCCTTTCTTGAAATGGGACTGCGGGTCACTGGTTTGGATCCGTCGACCTACATGCTGGACATGGCAGTCGAAAAAATCGGCCATCGTGCGGATCTTTACCGGGGTTACGCTGAAGATCTTCCTTTTGACGACAATTCATTTAATTACGCCTGTCTTTTTACCACCCTGGAATTTGTTGATGACCCTAAAAAAGCGCTGCAGGAAGCCTTCCGGGTTACTAAAGACCGTGTCTTCATCGGGGTATTGAACCGCTATGCCCTTAAAGGAATCCAACGGCGAGTTAAGGGTATTTTCTCAGCGACTATTTTTAATCATGCCCAGTTTTTCAGCGTCTGGGAGCTAAAACAAATGATTCGACGTATTATGGGCCAGGTACCGGTATCCTGGCGAACCGTTTGTCAGTTGCCCACAAATTCGGGAAAATTCGTACAAAATCTGGAGCAGTCAAAATTCATTCAACGATGTCCATTCGGTGCGTTTGCCGGAATGGTAGTGATCTTGGTACCTCGACTAAGAACCCGACCGTTGACGGTGCGTTATCAGGCCAAGAATACCACCGGGGCAGCGACGGGATTGTTAGCTGATCGACGAAGGACGAATTATGGAAGCATACCTTTTTGAGCGACTTGAGGACAAGAAGGTAAGGTGCAACCTTTGCAGCCATCGTTGTGTAATCAAAGATGGTCGCCGAGGGATATGCAATGTACGCGAAAACGAGGCCGGCATTTTGAAGACCCTGGTTTACGGAAAGCTAGTAGCCCGGCACATTGACCCCATTGAAAAAAAGCCATTGTTTCATTTCCTTCCCGGGTCACTTTCATATTCCATTGCCACCGTCGGCTGTAACTTTCGCTGCCGTTTTTGCCAGAATGCCGACATCGCACAGATGCCCTCCGATCGCAAAGGCACTGTATTGGGAACCAACTGCACACCCAGGGAAACAGTGGAAGCGGCTCAACGAGGCGGGTGCAGGAGCATCGCATACACCTATACCGAGCCCACGGTATTTTTTGAATTCGCCTTCGAGACCGCAAAACTGGCTCACGATAAGGGGATACGCAACGTATTTGTCACCAACGGCTATATGACCGCTGAAGCATTGGAGATGATCAATCCATATCTGGATGCCGCCAATATTGACCTGAAGGCATTTAACGAGAAATATTACAAAGAGCTTTGCGGTGCCAGTCTCAAACACGTTCAAGCAACCTTAAAATTGATGAAATCCCTTGGTATTTTTATCGAGGTGACCACCCTGATCGTCCCGGGTTTAAACGATGATCCTTTGGAGCTGAATGATTTAGCTGCATTTATCGTCCAAGACCTGGGACCGGAAACTCCCTGGCATATCAGCCGCTTCCATCCCACGTACAAATTGACCGACCGCCCCTCGACACCGGTTCGAACGCTCACGATGGCCCGGGAAATCGGCTTAAAGGCCGGTTTGAAATATGTATACACCGGCAATGTCCCCGGCAATGCCGCTGAAAATACCTTTTGTTACAGCTGCGGCGAAACAGTGATCGAACGCTGGGGCTTCCAGGTAGAAAATCTGCAGCTCAAAAACGGAAAATGCACCAAATGTGGCTCTGAAATTGATGGCGTGTGGGATTAGAGGTGGTTTGCCTTGGGTGTACGTGTGGAGTGTAAATCAAGATTGTTGGCGATTTAGCTCTAACTGCCCCAGGTTTCAGGTGTCAGTGTTCAGATCTCAAGCTTCAAAATTACCCCAGCTAAAACCAATTATAATCGAAACTAAGATAGAGCGTTTTTCGCTCAATTAGTCTTACGTCATAGTGCCTTGTATGAAACTTCATTTATTTCGACAGGATTTATAGGATAATCAGGATTTTTTAGTTTAGTACATTTATCTTGTCCATCCTTTTGATCCTGTCAGAAAATTTTATATATATGCCGTTAAGTTTTCTTCTTCGATTAGACCGGCCGCTTTTCAGGCCGGCGGATGGGCTGACACCTGAAACCTGCTCTTCAAGTCCCAATTTTCAGTTTTCATGTATCAATTCTGGCGGGTGTTCTGATCATCTGCACGGCAATCAAAGAAACCAGGCTCATCATTGCCCCGCTGATAAAGGGAATGCGATAATCAATCATCCACAACAAACCGCCGAGAGCGGGCAAAAAAACGGCTGCGATGTGATTGATGGTAAATCCGACGGCCATACTCGGCGCAACATCTCTGGGATCTCCCACTTTCTGAAAATAGGTGCGGATGGCAATGGAGAAGTTGAAAAAAATATGATCCAGAATATAGAGAAAAGCAACAACCAGTTTGGATCCGGTGACGGCATAAACTGCAAAAATAAAAATCAGGCTAAAATACTCCAGTGATAATACCTTTCTTTCACCGAAGCGGATAATACTTTTGCCGATCAATGGACTCAGATAATAATTAATAAAATTATTGATGACAAAAAGAATCGTGATTTCCTGGACGGAATATTCAAATCTCTGCACCATTAATAAAACGGCAAACGCCATAAAAATCTGGCGCCGTGCTCCAGCCATAAATGTCAGAAAGTAAAAGAGCCCGTATTTTTTCCGTATAATCATTTTTTTGCGCTGCGGGATGATCTTGCTGTCCGAGGGATCTTGAAACAATCCCCAGACGGCCGTAGCGATGATAAGGATTCCGAACAATAAAAAAATTTTAGTAAAGTCGAATAAAAAAACCAATAAGTAAATTAAAATGCCAACTGCGATGCTGGATGCCGCGGCATAACTGCGCTGCTTGCCGGAAACCCAGGGTGATGTTGTTTCATCGAAGTATTGAAGCGTTAAGGACATGTTGGTGGTTTCATAATAGTGAAAACCGAAACTCATGATCAGGGTCGTCAAAATGAGTCCAAAATAGGAGGGAAACAACCCGGTCATTGCCAACCCGAGACCAAGAAAAAAAATAGACAGGGCGGACAGACGAAATTCTTTGATGAATAAAATCACAAAAACGGCCAGTAAAGCCAGAAATCCCGGAATCTCTCTGATGGATTGAATCATTCCGACGTGGTGGCCGTCCAGTCCGGCGACATCCACGGCAAAATTGTTAAACAGTGTAAACCAAGCCTGCAGTCCCACGGTGGAGCTGATCGTTAAAACAATCAGATATCGATACATGGGATTCTTTTTCGCACTTGCTATATAGTCCATATTTAAATTCTGTCCCAATTTCCGTGGTAATATTTAGCATGAGGTTCAAAAACCTGAACCTCGATTTTAATTTAAAATTTAGATAGTTAGACCTAATTTCAGCCGCAGATCCGCTCAGGGTTCAAAATATTGAACCTCACCTCATATTTAAAAATTGTCTTAAAAACAAATGGGTTATTAAATTTTGTCCCAAAAAAGTTAAATTTCATGAACTTCATTGATGGTTCGAAAGCACTGAAAGCGGGTTTGGTGGCGGCATTCTCTTTTTTAAAAAAGACCATACATCACTGTAATTTATAAAGATATTGTAATAAATCCAATTTTTGTTCTTTAGGAATTGAATTTGGCAAGTGTATTGCATGTTCAAATGTCAGCCTAATTATAAAACCTAATAATTTCTTCATCTGTTCTCCTCCTTAACGGCTATCCGGCAAATTCCGGGTGGCCGTTTTTTTTTGCTTGAATATCATTTAGTCCGGGCGTAATTAATAAGACAAAAATATCCAAATACATTTTTTTGCGGCAATATGCACAAAAACAACAATTAGGGGCCAGAGGCCAATTTGATGAAAATCGATTTTCACACCCATATTTTTCCACCCGCAATTTGCCAAAACAAGGAAAAATTTTTCCTATCCGAACCTACCTTCGAACGCTTATATCAATCATCCAAATCCAGGTTGATCGGTGCGATCGAATTGTTAGACGCCATGGATGAAAACGAGGTGGACAAATCTGTAATATTCGGTTTTCCCTGGAAAAATCCCGAAATATTTAAAATGCATAACGATCACATCATGGATATAGTTCAAAAATACCCTCACCGTTTTGTAGGTTTGGGATGTTTTGATCCGTCAAACAACCACGCTGTCGTTGAAACTGAAAGATGCCTTAAAGGAGGATTGGCCGGAATCGGCGAATTGGCGTTTTATCAGACCGGCATTGACGAATCCGCTTTAGAACAGCTTGCTCCAATCATGAAAATATGCGCTGATTGCGACTTGCCCATACTGATTCACGCCAATGAACCTGTCGGACATGCTTACCACGGCAAGACGCCGATTACACTGGCGCAGATTTACCGCCTGATCAAACGATTTTCAGAAACCAAAATCGTTTTAGCGCACTGGGGAGGAGGCCTTTTCTTTTACAGCCTAATGAAAAGGGATGTCAAGCAAACTCTAACAAACGTGTTTTTTGACACGGCCGCCTCACCTTTTTTGTATGACCCCGAGATTTACCAGTATGCTGTCAGGCTTCTAGAAGTTGATAAAATCCTTTTTGGCAGTGATTATCCGTTGCTGCCGCCGGGTCGCTATTTTGACGAAATGAGAGAAGCCGGCTTGACAAAACCGCAGATCGACAAAATCTGCGGAGGGAATGCAAAAAAACTTCTTAAACTCGCAGGAGAGCTCGGATGAAAAAAAACCTGGTTGCCATCGTTCGCTATGAAAAACCCCTGGAATCTGTCCGCCAAGCCATTGAGATGTCCCACGGGCTGGACCACCTGCCCACAAAAGCCAGGGTGTTTATCAAACCCAATATTGTATTCTGGACCAAAGCAGTTGCGTTTCCCAAATGGGGCGTCATTACCACCTCCCGCGTGGTAGAGGATATAATCCTTGTACTGAAGGAACGCGGCATTGACGACATCACCATCGGAGAGGGTACCGTGACCATGCATCCAAAGGACATGGAAACACCGGCCCATGCCTTTGAAACTCTGGGATACGGCAAATTGAAACGCAGATACGGCATCAAATACCTAAATATCTTCGAACGCCCGTTTAGAAAATTGGATCTTGGTGATGGTGTCGAGGTCAGATTCAATGTCGATGCCTTGGAAAGTGATTTTGTGGTGGATCTGCCGGTGATGAAAGCTCACAATCAAACAGTAGTCAGCCTAGGGATTAAAAATTTGAAAGGTTTGATTGACGTCCCCTCCCGTAAAAAATGCCATAACATGACGCCAGGCAAAGACCTGCATTTCTGGGTTTCCAAACTGGCGGACCCGATGCCGCCCACGTTTACCCTGCTGGATGGGATTTACACCAATGAGCGGGGCCCCGGTCCCGACGGTAAATTACACCGCAGAAATCTGCTGGTGGCTTCCGCTGATGTATTATCGGCTGATCTGGTGGGAGCCAAAATTTTAGGGTTCGCCCCAGAACAGGTGCCTCACCTTATGCATGCTGCCGAACATCGCCACCGACCCCTGGATTTTTCAGATATCGCGGTGATCGGAGAAAGCATCCATGACGTGGCCCGGCCTCATGAATATGATTATGAATACAGTGAAACCGAAGATGTTTTACTTCCCACCCCGCTGGTCAAACAGGGCCTCAAAGGAATCTTTTACCACAAGTACGATCTTTCCATGTGCACCTATTGTTCCGCTGTCAACGGTCTGATGCTTACAGCCATTCGGTTTGCCTGGAAGAATGAACCCTGGGACGACGTTGAAGTTCTAACCGGGAAATCGATGAAGCCAACCCCCGGAAAGAAGAAAACGATTTTAATGGGCAAATGCATTTACCAGGCCCACAAAGACAATCCGGACATCCGGCAATCAATTCCCATCAAAGGGTGTCCGCCCAAACCTGAAGATATGCTCAAAGCACTGCACAAAGCAGGCATAGATGCCGATCCGGGTTTGTTTGAAAAAATAGATACATTACCGGGGTTTTACATGGGACGGTATGAAGGAAAGCCCGATTATGATGAATCCTTTTTTCAGGTCAAAGGGGATAAGCTCAAAGCTGAAAGCTTAGGCTCTTAGGCCATTTTTTCTGACAATATGTTGTTAGGAACTTAAGGTTTTCCGCCGCAGGCGGATCAGGTTTCGGGCGATAGCGCTACCGCCGGCCAAACAACCGGCCAGTCTAATCAAAGAAGAAACTCTAAAAAAACGAATAACGAGCAACGAGTGACGAATGACGAATTAAGGAATTCTCTCTATTTTATTATTTGAAAGAGCAGAGCGAAGCGACATCCACAATTCGTTCCGCCTCCGGCGGATCAATCGTTATTCGTCATTCGATATGCTAAGATTCGCTGTTCGGCCTCGCAGAGTCTCATACGGGGCCCTAGCTAAATGATGAGTTTCATACATGGATTTAGCGACTCGCCTTCCTGACACCCGACACCTGACACCTATACTCTACGTTACTAAATAGCCAGCGCCCTTGCTGCCCCGCAGGGGCCACTTATTCCGAGCGCGGTTTCGGAATAAGCCTATATCCTTATCTGTCTAAGTTCCTCAAGGATCGGTTCCATTTTAGTGCGGTGCTCTGGCGGTATCATCAAGACTTTCAGCGACCAGTTTACAAT
>CALZJV010000132.1 GCA_945787595.1 uncultured Desulfobacterales bacterium
ATTGCCGTCGCGGGAAAGTCAGGTCATGACAATCCTGGCAGAACATGGACCCATCAGAACCTTTACGGCAAAACTGATCCAGCCCTATGAAATGGGGACGCCGGCGCTTCACAAAGCCTTATCCAATCTTATGTTAAAAGACTTAGTTTTTAAGGGAAAAGATAAAAATTATTTTATTCTTGATCCCTTTTTAACGGAATGGATTCGGATGGTCTCGAAAGACGAGGGACAATTTTCATCTTGACGAAGAAAGCGATCCGATTAGCTGTTTAAGATCATTTCCTCGCTAAATTAACGCCAGCTACAGGACCCTACTTGGTCGCCGAAGTAGCCCAGGTTATCCTATCCATCAGCTTTCCAAGACTCAGGCTCGAACCCCTGGCTGGCGGAAATTCTTTCAAGGTCGCCAGATGCTTTCCAACAGCCACTTGCGCAGGCACCATCATGTACATCCGGTCCGCCCACCATTTCGTGTACATATCAGATTGACTATCGAAGCGCTCGTAGGGATCACGACGCAGATTGGTGATCAGCGGCCAGCTCGGGGTTTTGTGCCAGGCCGTAGGCAGATTACCCCACATCTCCGTAAATGTGATCTTCCATTCGCCGAGCCGAATAGCATTCAGGTCGCCGTCACCACTGAAGTAAAAGAACTCTTTGCGTGCGCCCGGGCCCTTGCCCGTCAGCAGGTCCATCTGGTTATACCCATCAAGATGCGCTTTGAAGGTCTTGCCGTCAGCTTTGACGCCGCCTTTCTTCAGCTTCGCCTGGATGCCGGTATCTTTGCCACCATTCGCGGCGGCCAACAGTGTCGGCATCCAGTCCTGGTGCGCGAACATGTCATTGATGATCGTGCCGGGCTTGATCTTGCCAGGCCAGCGCACGAGTTGAGGTACGCGGAAGCCCCCTTCGTTGGTCAGGCCTTTCTCGCCCTTGAAGGGGTGATTGCCGCCCTGCGGCCAGGTGAAGATCTCGGCGCCGTTGTCCGTAGACCAGATCACAATCGTGTTGTCGGCGACTTTCAGTTTATCGAGCTTGTCAAGCAACGCACCCGTCACATCGTCTAACTCGGCCATGCCGTCGGCGTAGATGCCATTCCCGGTTTTGTTTTTGTACTTCTCACTCAGGTGGATCCATACATGGTTACGCGTGGACACATGCCATATGAAGAACGGTTCATCCTCCTTGGAAGCCTTGTTCTTCTTGACCGCCCGCTCCATGAAATCGAGCGATCGCTTAAGCAGGTCTTCCTCAACGGTTTCCATGCGCTTTTTGGTCAGTGGACCCGTATCCTTGCACTTCTGCTTGCCGACAACGCCCCAGCGGGGTTCGTCTGTATTGTCGACCGTGTCGGTCGCCACGCAGTCCATGACACCGCGCGGACCAAATTTCTTCCTGAACGCAGGGTCCTTCGGGTAGTCCGCATTCTCCGGCTCTTCTTCGGCATTCAGGTGGTACAGGTTGCCGTAGAATTCGTCCATACCGTGTACCGTCGGCAGGTATTCGTTGCGATCACCCAGATGGTTCTTGCCAAACTGGCCGGTGATATAGCCGTAGGGCTTCAGCAGCTCGACGATGGTGGGATCGATCTTTCGAACACCATGCTTCGCGCCGGGCATGCCGATGGTCAGCAGCCCCGTGCGGAAAGGGTTCTGTCCCAGCATGAACGCCGCGCGCCCCGCCGTGCAGGATGCCTGGGCATAGGCGTCGGTGAACATTGCACCTTCTTTGGCAATGCGATCGATATTCGGTGTGCTGCCTCCCATCAAGCCCCGGTGATAGGCGCTGATGTTGTCCTGCCCGATATCATCGCCCCAGATCACCAGGATGTTCGGTTTCTTGTTCTGCGCGTAGGCTGCGCCGGCGGACAAACAAAGCCCGAACAGCAGTGCTACGATCACAAGCGGTGTGGTGGTTCTTTTCATGAACTTTTTCATAATGGTCTCCTTTCTCTTGTTGGTTTCTTATCCTCAACCCATTTGAGGATATCGTGTTGGTTTAGAGTTAATTCGCCTTCACAACGCCGGGAATCTCGTACTGACCGTTCAGAATTGCGATCTTTGCCCAGCCGTTCAGCCAGCCGATGTACTCGTATGAAACTTCATTCATTTAGACAGGATTTACAGGATTATCAGGATTTTTTTGGTTCAGTATGGCTATATCCTGTCCATCTTGCCTACCGGGGCGAAGCTTTTTAGCGAAGTCTGGTTGATCCTGCCAGAAAATAGAAAGTTCATGCCGTTAAGTTTTTTATTCGATCAAACTGGCCGCTTTTCAGGCCAGAGGCGGCGCTGAACTCTGACTTCTGCCATCAGTCAACTATCTTCTGTCAACTGACCTCTGACATCTGCCTTATATTGCCTGACACCCGACACCTCATCCTTTTTTAAATGTGACATAGTAGAATTAAATCAACTTTACTTCAGATTCGACGGGTGCGGCTTCCAAGCGCCCGTCGCTGCTGTTATATGTGCCCGAGCCAGACCCCTAAGGGCCTGATCCGTTTCAAAGCCGTCTTTACACCTATTTAACGGCCCCGTGCCCAGTGGCCCCGTGCACGTACGACATGGCCTTCGGATCGGGCGTGTACCAGATCGGCGAGGACCAGGCGCGCTCCTGGATCGTGGCCGGGTAACCGGCCGGAGGATCGATCCCGAGCGTCTTGGCGTCATAGGTCGACCAGCGCGGCGTCGGGATCTCCAGCACACGGACGTAGTAGACCGCGTGATGCGTTGGATCGAAGTCCGGGTCCGTCCATACGGCGCTCAGCTGGCTGTCACCGATGGTGTTCTTGTAAGTCGCCTGCTTGATGTCAACCGTGTTGCCCACCGGCGGCAGTTTGCCCGTCTTGGGATCCGGCTTGCGGCCATCCGACCAGGCGACATCGTAGACTTTTTCATGGCCGTGACTTTTCTCGCGCCAGCCCTTGACGATCTGCACCCGGTCCAGGTTGCCGCTCTCGGGATCCTTCAACGCCCATACGGCGAACGACGGTGCCTTGGCGAGGTCCTTGCCCTTGCGTGGGGGCAGATCGCCGCCCATGGGCACACCACCGGCATAGGCCTTCTTAACGAAGTCCTTTTGCTTGGCGAGATCGCCTGGGTAATCCCAGCCGCCGAAGAACCTCAAACGGATGAACGTGCCGGACGTGCCGTAGGTTTCCTTGCGCTTGATGGCGTCGAAGATCTCCTCACGCGTATTTTCCGGCGCCCACACGGCGGTGGTGCCTGCCGAGGCCAGATCCAGCGCCGGTGCGCCGGTGCTGACGGCTCCTCCCGAAAGGCGAACCTTGGGGGTATCGTCGGATATGCCGTGCGGGCCGGTGAAGTTGAACTCCTCATTGATGGAGAACGCCGAGTGCGAATCTGCGCCCGCGACGATGCCGAACTTGAACGGGTTGACGCCAAGCTCTTCCTGGTATTTAAGACCATTGATCAGGGCCTGACGAATAAAGCCGTAGTCGACTCTGCTGATTGCGGCCGGATTCGTACCGATCAGGCCCTTGTACTCCAATTCGAAGTCGGCAAATTCGTCATTGGGCGACAGCGCCGGATGGGTATCGGATGAGCTCTTGACCTGGTGGATTTCGGTCGCGGGTTCATTCTGGATACGCCTCTGCGCGTATCGCTTGCTGATGGGGGCGCCTTCCGAATCGAAGGGTGCATACATCAGGCTGTTGCTGATGTTACCGTTGTGGGGGATGGCAAAGCACTCGTGACCTGCGTTGCGCTGAGTCTGCAGGTAGGTCCACAGATCCTCGGGATGATCGGAGTCGAATGATGAGAAGACCATATCGGGACCCTTGTCATCACGGAAGAACACATTGCGGTGCAGGTTCTGGTTGTTCGGCATCGAGGTCCACTCGAAGGCGATCAGGGTCGTGAATTTGCCGGGTTCGTAGGCGTCATTGATCATCTTTTTTTGTTTTTCCCAAACTGAGCGTAGAAGCTTCCGGTTGTTGAAGGGTGCATAAGGCACATTGGTGGCGACCGATTTGGCGATTGTCTTGAAAGCCTCATCAATTTTGTCCTTATCGTTGCTCTTGAAGGCCTGGACGATCGGATCATTGGCGATCGGAGAGTCCTTATCGCCGAGTGTCGTAAAGATGCCCATGTACTCGGAGTGGTCCGTCACCGCGGTCCAATCATAGGGGGTTCTGCGCTTGAGCGTCTCGCCGGTCAAATATTTCTTCACCGGCTTGCCCTTGTTGTAGTTGAAGGCATCCACAGGCCCGTTCTTGCGGTTGCCCATGATGAAGGCATCGAGCGAGATGGTCGTGTGCAGATGCTCCTCACCGAAATAGACATTTTTCAGCGGGTTGGGCTTGCCGGAACTGCGGCCCGGCTCACCGGCCGAATCCTGAGTCCAGGCCATTGACACGACCAGCATTGAACTCAGCAAAAATAACGCGAGACTCCCGGCCGCTATTATGGTTTTTGTTCCTTTCATGGTTTTTGCTCCTTTCTTTGGTTTTTGTCTTCACTGTTTTTCTCCTCATGCCTTTAGCATTCAGCCCTTATCCGAATGTCAATTGGCCTTCACAACCCCGGGAATCTCGTACTGCCCGTTCAGGACTTCAATCTTCGGCAGGTACATGCGCATCAGCATGTAGAACGGTTCCTTCGGTGCCGGCAGCCAGTTCGATTCCTTGTCTTTGCCCGGCGAGTCAGCCTGGATGTAAAGCGTCGTCGAGCCGTCTGCATCAGCCTTGAGCTTGTCGGCGCTGCCAATCTTGTAACGGTTGAGCGAGTTTTCGACCATGAGCCGCTTTTTTGCGTCGTATAGGGTCACAGACCAGAAGGCGCCAGCCGGCGGCGTTTTTCCTTTCGGGAATTTGATGGTGTATTTCCCGGTGGAGCCATCCAATACCTTGCCGTCGGTATCTTTGAATACGCCAGGGTAATAGGCCTCGATCGGTGTATTGACAAACATGGCTTGGTATCCGATGGCCGCGCGGAACAGGTAGCTGGTGCCAAAATACTCATCCAGCACCGGAGAGAGCTGCCAACCGTTCACATTTTTCCCCATGCCGGCCGACTTGGCAGCGAGCATGCTCTCACCGTCCTTGACAGCTTGCGCCAACAATTTCTTTTCTCCATCGCTTAGAGCGGACGGATCGAAGCCATGATCAACCGACAACCCGATATCCTTGAACAGACCGAGAATTCCGGCATCTGCTGCCGGTGCACCATTCATCGCAAGCGTGTCGCCAAGCTGCTCGAAGAACGCCAAATCACCGGTGTATTTTTTGGCCGGGACCACCTTCACCTTTGGTGGGGTGTAGGGCTTCCCGTAGCTGCTGAGCGGTGTCATCGTCACTTTTTTCTGTATGGCATTGACGGCGGCGACATCCTTCTCTGATGCAACAAACCAGCGGCCGATAATGAAGCCGGTCGGCGTAGGGCAATCAACCCGGGTCACCTTCGCTGGCAGTTTGCCGGTCCATCCCGGCGCTACGAGCGCATAGGCCTGCTCTTGAGAGCCCATCGTCCGTGTACTGGCATAGTGGAAATTGTTCGTGAAAGCATCGATGAACTGGTAGGTGTAATAACGCCCATTGGCGTCTGGTATATGCAGGACATATGGTTCCTTCGAGGAATCGAACCAGGTCACCGAGTACTGGGTGTCACTGTTTCCCGACTGTACCGCCGAGAATTTCGGCCCAAGCATTCCCCAGGCGTTAGCGACCTGATTCACTGGCGCAAAGAGCAAGCCGGACTTATTGAATTGTTCCGGAGTGACCGGTACGTCGCCACCTTTGGTCATCGCGTCCCGACTTTTCTGCATGACGACCATCGGGTAGCCCCAGATGTAGGCCTGAACCCCTATGGCGTATGCCTGTTTCGCCTTTGCTTCGTCGGGCGTCAGGGCGGGTTTGTCTTTTTGGGCCGCAGTCGCTACACCGATCCCAAATATCAGTGTTACGAGACAAAACCATGTCGTAACTTTCTTAATTGATTTCATTTTGGAGCCTCCTTTTTCAAGCCTCTTGAATCAAAACCTTTACTTCACCTTGACAATCTCTTCCGGCTTCCACGTTTGGTCGAAGAACTCGATGCCCGTGCCGTAAAGACGAACAACCGTCATGAAATCTCGCCCCTTAATGGTCTGAATCCAGTTTGTATCAGCAACACCCTTAGGCTTGGTTGGCCCGAAGTAGATGTCCACCGAACCGTCGTCATTCTTGACGACGCTTTCGTTCAGCGAGTTCTTTGATGGAAAAGGTTGGGATGTCTCGGGCATGGTGCCGTCCGTGACGTTGTACGCGGTGACCGCCCAAAACGCCTTGGCCGGGATGCCGGCAGGCAGGTGCATTTTGTAGAAGTTGCTGCCATGTAGATACTCGCCATCCGCGTCCACGACGAACAACGGATACTTGGACCCAGCATTAATTGTACGCATCACCATCGCAGGGGCCGATGAATATGCATACTGGAAGAACGTGGCACGCTGATCGACGTCGAGATAGGTTTCCTGCGCCCATTCGGCGGTCCCCCCGGCCCAGGCGCGGCGATGGTTCCGGTCTTTATAGTAGAGATCACGCCCATCGGCGCGCGGAACCATCCGCATGGCCAGAATCATCCGAGGAGCTACGTCGACGGCTTTTGTTAGCATTTTTTTCTGGTCTGCCGTGGGTTTGAATGGTTGACCTTTGACGATGCCGATTGAAGCCAATACCCCGCGAAGTTCCGGCGTGATCGCTTCGACTGGCTCATAATCGACGAAAGCCTTGAGTTTTTCCCAGAAGGTGAAATCGGTCGGATACATCATGTTGACGCGCTTGCCCGAACCGTTGGGGAACTGCATGGGCTTGATGTTCTTCTCTTCCGCCCACAGCGGATAGACGCGGGTTCGTTCGGCCGTGGCCACTGCAGGTGCTGGGTCGGGAGCGTTTTTGCCTTTGGCCATGACCGTGCGAAAGAACAGGAAAACATTGTAGGTGGACGAGGTGAACGTGAAATAACCGCGTGGCACATGGCCCTGGTAGCCAGGCGGCAGAAGCAGGTAGAGCCCACCGCGCGCCCGGTCAGGTCCGATAAGCCCCACATCGGTGATGGTGCGCTGGAAGAAATCGGTTAACATCCCGATGACATTGGCCGGAGCAGCCACAACCAGTGGCCCCGTCTCCTTGAGATCCAGATAGCTCATGGAATAAATCACGTCAGCGTTGGGTGTTGGAACCCATGTCTGCGCACCCATCCGGTCTTTCCAGATCGGCAGCACGTTGTAACCGGCCCCGAACACGGCTTCAGACCCGTCGCGCATGCCGATCGTATTAAGTGCCGGCAACATCATCATGTAGGCATGAATCGCGCGTTGATAAAACAGTTCATCGCGCAGCTTCTGCCCCTCTTCCTGACTGGGCCAGTTGCCGTTGTAAAGCTGCCTTACCAGCGGCGGTGCTTTCTCCTTAGCTGCCTGCGCCTGTACGCCAGTCAGCATGACGAGCGTACATATCAAGATAACTACGACTCTCAGTGCTGCACTCCTCATGGTTTTTCTCCTTTCATAGTTATGCTCCCGGTCTTTTAGCAAGAGACATTGAGTGACCGGGAGACATTTGGAGGCGTCAGCCATTGTTTTCTGCAGGTTCCCGCGCCAAATTATTGACCATGGGCCTTGATTGCCTTGCCCTCCGGTATTGGATTGCCGTGTCCACCCGTAGCAGGCGCCTTTGCCATCTTTACCGGCGGCGGCGTATACCAGATGGGTGAAGACCAGGCGCGTTCCTGAATGGTTGCCGGGACGCCCTTGGGCGGCTCGACACCGAGCTTCTTGGCGTCATAGGTTGACCACCGCGGCGTGGGGATTTCCAGCACACGCACATAGTAGACGGCGGGTAGCTTAGGGTCAAAATCCGGGTCCTGCCATGTCACGCTCAGCTGGCTGTCGCCGATGTCATTGGTATAGGTCGCTTCCTTGATGTTGACTGTGTTGCCGACCGGCTTGACGTATCCGGTGATCGGGTCCGCCTTACGGTCGTCAGACAGGGCTACATCGTAGATCTTCTCTTGCGGAACGCCCAGTTCGACCCAGCCCTTGATCACCTGGATGCGGTCGAGGTTGCCGCTCTCCGGGTCCTTCAGCGCCCAGATGGCGAACTTGGGACCCTTGGCGCCCTTAGGTGCCGCTGCCAGATCACCGCCCATGGGCACGCCATTGGCATAGGCCTCTTTGACGAAGTTTTTGTCTTTATCAATATCTTTCCGATAGTCCCATCCGCCGAAGAAACGCAGCCGAATCAGCGGACCGGAGGTGCCGTATGTCTCCTTACGCTTCATAGCGTCGAAAATCGCTGCCCGGGTGTTCTCCTCGGCCCAAACGGCCGTGGCTCCGGCGCTGCCCACAATATATCCCTGTTCGCCGCTGGAGTTGGGCTTGGGATCGAGTCGTTTCTTGGGGGTGTCGTCCTGTCCTCCATGGGCACCATGCCAGTTCCACTCTTCATTTTCAGAAATACCTGAATGTACATCTGCGCCTGCGACGATGCCGAACTTGAACGGGTTCGTGCCCAGCCTCTGCTCATGTAATAGGCCGTCGGTCAGGGCCTGACGGATGTAGCCGTGCTTGACCTTACTTGGCGTCGCCGTGCTGATCAGGTTCTTGAACTGCGTTTCGAAGCTGGCGAACTCGTCATTCGGTGAAAGAAGGGGGTGGGTCTCGGAAGCACCCTTGGTCTGAATCATCTCGGTTAGGGGTTCATTGAGTGCCCGGCGCTTGGCATAGCGCTCATCGATCGGGTCACCCCGGTAGTTGGTGGGCGCGTACATCAGGCCATTGGAGACGTTGCCGTTGTGTGGAATCGCAAAGGTATCCAGACCTGCAGTACGCTGGTTCTCGAGGTAAGTCCACAGATCCTCGGGATCGACGGAATCGAAGGCCGTGAATGGCGCGTCGGGCCCGGTGTCGCCTCTGAAAAAGACATTGCGGTGCAAGTTCTGGCTGTTGGGGATGGAGGTCCACTCGTAGGCAATCAAGGCCGTGAATTTACCCGGCTTGTTGTACTTGTTCGCGAATGCGACATGTGCTTTCCACATATCTCTGATAGTTTGTGGGCCAACGAAGTCAGGAATCGGCACGCCGCTCTTGAACGACTTGATGACCGCATTGGCCCCGGCCAGCGGATTGTTCGGGTCGGGATGAATGAACATCTGGGCCGCTTTGGTCTTGGAAACCGGGTTCTTGGGATCACTAAAGCTCGGAAAAACACCAAGATACTCGGCGTGGTCCGTCAAGGCGACGAAATCGTACGGTGTGGACTTTTTAATCTTTTCCTTGGTGGTTGTCAGTGTGATGGTTTCCCCCATCGCCCAACGGTAAGCGTCCTCTGGCTTCTGCCGAGAGCCCGTCGCAAAGGCGTCAGCGGACCAATACGAATGCAGGTGCTGCTCTCCGAAGTAGACATTCTTCAGCGGATTCTTCTTGCCGGAGCTGCGTCCGGGTTCCCCTACGGGGTCGGTAGCCCAGGCCCCTGACACAACTAAAATTGAACACAGCAAAGATACTGCAATGCTGCTGGCCGCTATTATGGTTTTTCTTTTCATGGTTTTGCTCCTTTCTATATGTTGTAAGAAAATGAAGGTTTCAGCCCCGCCGCTGGCCTGAAAAGCGGTCAGTTTAATCGAATAAAAAACTTAACGAAATACAATTTTATTTTTCTGACAGGATTAACTGGATGGACAGCCGACCGACATTATTCCTTCTGGTCTCTTATTTGATGTTCCCAGAATCTCTGCTGCCATATGTGCCCCTTCCCATGCTTCACTCTGGACGCCGTAGGGTGGGCTGTGCCCACCATTTTTTCCACCACATCACGTGCGCGTTTCGTAAACTCTTTTTTGATCCAACCCCACCGCATTGAATAATTCGTGTCATTTTCAGGCAATTTCCAGATGCAGTGGAGATGTTCAGGGAGCAGCACCACCGCTTCAATCGTAAACGGGTATGCGTCCCGTGCTTGTTTGATTACATCCCGCAATATTTCGCGGCATGGCTCAAGGCAAAGAATTTTTCTCCTTTGATACGTAACAACCGTAAAGAAATAAGTTGAACCGAGTCGAGCACGTTTGTAATTGGGCATTGGCTATTCTTCAAATTTGGATTGTCGGTTTAAAAGCCCGGTGGGCGCAGCCCACCCTACCTTGGTACCTAGCGCCATTGAACGTAAAAAGACAGGAATGTGATACTGACGTTGTCGTACTGACCGGACACCTGCCCGGCCGCCCCGCCTCCGGCCGGCTTGACCTTAAGATCCCCCTCCCAAAAGAAGCTCAGACCTCCTCCCAGCAACAGATCGTCGCTTTTTTGATACTTGAACCCGAGCCCGTAGCGGTACATCGCCCCCAGCGGCAGCATGATCGGCCGGGTGTCGGAATCACTCATTGACGAGTCGTAGGAGAAACCGGCGGTCAACATCAACTTGGGATTGTATTGATATTGTGTGCCGACACCGAAATGCCAGGTGTCATCGAATCCCGCGTCTACGACCCGGTTGATCCCCGTACCATCTATACGGACATGGATCCTGGAAAAGCGCGACCAATCCTCCCAACCGACACTACCGAGGATGGCCCACTGGTCGTTGACTTGATGAAAAATCCCGGCCATGAGGGATTGCGGCATCTTCATACCCAGGTCGAGTTTGCCGATCGACTTCGTCAAGTCAGCGATTGCCGGACCCACACCTGATAAGTAGATGTCGTCCTTGAAATCCAGCTCCGTCTCCGTCAGGTACCGCACGCCGATCCGGGTCCTGTCGGAGGGTTCGATCATAATCCCGAAATTGCCCTGGACGGCAAAGTCGGTATCGGAATACTTGAGTTTGCCATCCCCTAAATTAGGATCCAGGTTTTCGACTCTGGCCTCGTCCGCGAGATAGCCCAGCGTCAGGCCGGCCCCTGCCCCGATTGAGAGCCAATTGTTCACCTTGTAGGCGGCGGTCGGTTGCAGCTGGGGCGCGATTAAGGCGACCTTGGTGGCTTCGTAACGGCCGACCCAGTTGTCCCCCCAGTTGAGCGCCAGACCAAAGAAATTTTGGAAGCTGATACCGAGTCTGAATCTGTCCCCCACAGGACGGATATAGGCAAATGAGCCGCCGGCGAAAAACTCGTTGGTGTCGCCGTCGCTGCCACTCTCAGTCGTGTCTTGATCCGGATTGAACGGTGCGTGCAGGTAAAGCGGGGTGACACCCGTCAGGTATGTCGACTCCTGAAAGCGCGTCATGCCGGCCGGATTGGTAAACACGGTTCCCGCATCGCCGGCACGCGCAGCCAGTCCGGCACCTGCGTAGCCCGTGTCCGTCGGGTTACCCGTTTCGTAGATGTAGAGGGCACCTGCATAAGCGAAGCCCGTGCAAATCCCATACAGAATTCCGCCCGCGATAAGGATTAAAAAAGCCATTTTCTTTAATTTCATAACTTAACCTCCATGTCTATGCGACTTCAGCTAACCTTAATATGATACATTAAAAATAACAGCTTTGCCACTAAGGCACTAAGACACGAAGAAATGATATGTATTTTAATCTTGGTGTTTTGGTGTCTTTGTGGCTGAACAAATAACATCAAAGTTTCTTTATCGACAAGAATATCGACATGGTATTTCCCTATTTGCCGAAGATCGGATTCTTGATCAGGGACGGAATCACCGGCGTAATCTGGATTCTGAACTGGGCGCGCTGCCCGAAGGCGTCCGGGCTGACCACCGAGTACTCGAGACCGGCCTTGATGTTGACCGGCATCTTGCCGATCTTGATCGTCTTGCCGGCGAAGAGCCCGACGGGGACGTTCCATCTGTCGTCCGGCTTGGCTCTATTGTTGAAGGTAATTGTCGGATTCATCCCGACCTGCCAGGCATCCGGCAAGTTGAGTGTGAAAAAATAGAGCATGCTCCCCTGGCTTACATCGGGCGTGTCCTTATCCTGGCCGCTCGATCCGATTTTCCAGAAGTAGTTCGGGAAAACCCCGGCCGTCAGGAACTTGGTCTTATAGCCAAAGACGGCGGCCGGACCGAGAGCCCACTGGTCCTGACCCAAGGCATCGCTCGTGGCGGTAGGAAGGAGCCCGACCGGTCCCGCACCGAGGATAAAATTCCCTGCATATCTGTCGGGAAGGGATAGCAGCAAGGGCAGTTGGATGTCACCGATACCGCTTTTATGATCGAACTCGTTTATTTCCGGTGTAGACCCTTGGAAAATGAAAGTGCTTCCAGGGGTATGTATTGCTCTGCCCTCTTCATCTTTCGGGACGGGCGTGCTGAAAATGAACGGAATGATGGGCCGCGTGATGAGCCGCCATTCATCCTTCCCGGTTCCATGCAGGGGAATGGGCATGACGGGTTGAAAAAGCATGGTGGCTCCGACTTCGGGGTCACCGGTGTTCACGTCGCCATCGTAGAACTGTGGCATATTGAAGCTCATGCTCAGCGCCCAGAGGCTGGCCAGAGGGTTTGAGAGCTTGGCCCCAACCTTGCCTAAATCTTGCCCGGATTGCGTTTTGGGCGCAGCCTTGGCGTTCTCCTGCGCCTGAACACTCACGGCCGACAGGCCTATCGCGAAAAGCAAAGCCCCACAGATCAACCAGACCAATAAAAAAGTCCTTCGTCGAGATCGCGGAGTATCTCTACCAGGGTAGTACCCAGGGTACGGGAATAGTTTCTTCATTTTCATTTGGTTCCTCCTTTGAAGTTACCCTGCCCAAGCTAAATTCAAGGGAGGGTGGCTGCCGCTCAGTAAATCTTGCATTGAATTCATCAATATTTTCAACTGATCGATAACAACCGATCAGACAGGATCGCTAAAAGCTGTAGGTCACCAAAATTCCACTCACTAATTGATTCTCATCGCCCTCGTCGTCCACCACCGGGCTGTCTTTGGCGTCGTTCAGAAGCCGCTTGTAGCTTATCAGGCCCATGAGGCCCCAATGCCGCCAGGGTTTAAATGAGGCCGCAAGGTTCAGTCCCACATCCTTGAATCCTGAATCGGCATTAAACCTACTCAGACCGCTGCGTGCTGAGTCGGCGGCATCGATCTTAAAGTACGCTTCCATGTAGTCATCATCGGCCCAGGTGGTGAAAGCCCCCAAAGATAGGTTCCAGGTCTGATCGATGGGGATCCTGTAACCGGCATTGAGCCGAATGAGGCTCCCGTCATTGCCGTCGGCCACATCAACCATGGCCGCGATATCGGCACTCCAGTTTTCATATTCAAACCCCAAAAAGCCGCCGAACATGAGGGAGGTGTCCACATCTTTCAGACGGTCAACCCGGTCGTTGTCCACGTCATCGCGCTCGGCGATATATTCAATGACAACCCCGCCCCTCCAGATGGGAGATGGAATCAAATTTACCTTGGCCTTATTGCCCAGCCAATTGATCGACATGTGATTGGACCACTTCACATTGACATAGGGTATCGGCACAGCTTGGTAATCTTCGGATCCTTCGTAGTCCGGTGCGGCTCCGATACCCAGGCCGACTGCAAGATTTGTATCCTGGGCCTTGACACCCTGACTGGCAGCAAGGCTGATCAAGAACATTCCAACTACCAATGTAACCAAAACTAATTGACGTTTCATCGTACTTTCTCCTTTCCAATTTTAAATTCGTTCTTGCTGTCTGAACTCCAACCCGCAGCGTTATTGAGGCTAAGATAATTAAGTTTATTGGGTTCATGTTGAAAATAGGCAAAAGGATAAAGGTTAAAGGCTCAAGGTAAATAGTAATACGAGTTCGAATTGCGCGTTTCCCCTCACCTTCTCACCTTCCTAGCCTCTCACCTTCTTTCCTTTATCGTCTGCCCTCTGTCCTCATCACTAAGTTCTTTCTTTTCCGACTTCCGCATTCCCGCCGGGGCGTAGGCCCCTATGGCCCCTACAGGCCGGAGGCCGCAATCCAAAATCCGCAATCGAAAGCCTCTGTCATCTGACTTCTGTCATTTAATCGCCATTTAGATACTCCACCGACAGCAGCGGCAGGTGCAGTTCGTAAATAGTGTTCAACACCCCGGCCAGTTCTGTCTGATCGCGCAATTGGCCGACTAGCACCGTGACTGGACCTTGATCCTTTAGACTTCTTGTCGTGATACGCAAACCACCCATTCTCTCAGACCAGCTTTCATTCAAAAGGCCTTGAACGCGAATGCGGTAGTTCCCCGGCCTATCAAAGGTGAATCTTTTCCTGCTTTCCGATTTCGGCATAATCCATGATCCTTTATTTCTGAACCGGGCTGGTTTGGCACATCGAATCAGCCTGAATTTAATACCATTTTAGTCACGGCAACAGCCCCAAAAGGGGGTAGAGGGGGTGGTAAAAATGGGGTACATCACAAATAACCGTTCACGGGTTCAGTGGTTCTGGGTTCAAAGGCTAAATGAACATCGAATCCTCCAGAGGCGGACTTTAAGCATCGAACGTCCAACATAAAACGTCGAATGGGAAAGGATGAAAAACATATTGACTTAGTCCAAAGACTTAGTCTATTATCAACAAAAAAATATTGGAGATTTCAAATGCCGACAATTGTAAATGTGCATCAGGCCAAAACACAGTTTTCGCGCTTGCTTAAACGAGCGCATGAGGGCGAGGTAATAGTGCTCGCCAAAGCGGGAAAACCTTATGCCCGCTTGGTACCTTTAGAAGAATCGCAACCCAGGATACCTGGGATAGCTGAGGGCCGGATAGATGAGGCTTTTTTTGAACCACTGCCCGAGAGCGAGTTGAAGGCATGGAACCAGTAAAAGGAGAGGTCTCGAGGTTCTTGATTGATACCCATGTCCTTTTATGGTGGTTATTTGATGATCCCAAGCTTTCCGGCAGGGCACATGAGGTTATTCAGGCTCCGACTAATACAATTCTGGTTAGCAGTGCTTCCGGGTGGGAAGTCGCTACGAAATATCGTTTGGGGAAATTGCCCCATGCAGGTGAGGTGGCCCGCAACTTACCCGCCATGCTGCGCAAGTCGCGTATGGACGTTTTACCAATTACCATGGATCATGCGCTAACAGCCGGAACGCTCCCCGGACCTCATCGTGATCCCTTTGACCGGATGTTGATCGCTCAAGGGCAAATTGAGGGATTGCCGATCGTAACTTCAGATCATGCGTTTAAGCAATATCCTGTTAAGATTATATGGTGAGCGATTTTGTGAACGGTTAAATGCTTCTAAATAGGTCGATCGCGTCAGGAGTGAGGCGCTTTCACCGCGTCCCCCCCTCCTCGCCACCTATCTGCGCGTGAGGATACCCAGAGTCTGGGCTTTTTCAACCGCTTGCCGGCGGCCGCTGACGTTGAGTTTCCCATAGATGTTATACAGGTGTTTTTTTATGGTTCCAGGTGAAATCGACAGCTCGGCGGCAATCTCCTTGTTGCGCTGCCGTTGTTCCAGCAGATCCAGGATTTCAAGCTCACGATTCGTCAGGGGTTCGACCAGGGGCTGGGTGCTCAAAGATGGTGACTGGGTGGTTAGATGATCGGATCCACTCTGCATTCCTCCGTGTTCGTCCTCGTTGAAAGCATCCAGGATCCGTTTGATATAATCCACGGCAACATTATGTCTGATGAGATGCTTCAACAAACTGGCCATCCGGGGCCCTATATCCACGAAAAGGCGAATGAATCCTCCCGGTTCCCCCAGAGTGAGCGCTGCGGTTAACTTCTCCAAGGCAGCCGAGTCCTCGCCCCGGGCATCATGGAGCAGCGCTTGAAGGGCCAACGTATCAATTCGGAAACGGTTGTTATGGATCGATAATAGAAAATCGTGTAATTGGACGAGGAGGTCGGCTGCTCGCCGACGACTGTCAGTCGTATCCTGAGCCAGCAATATTTTGACTGCTGTAGATTGCGGCATATAAAAGCGAAATGTTGGCAGGAACGGTTTGGCCTGGTACTTTTCGACCCATCGGGAGGCCATGCTAAGGCGCCCCTGGCGGAGCGCCAGTTCCGCCTCGAAGGTCTGGGCGATTTGCAGCATATCCGTATTGTTGGTTTCGATTGAATCGACCACCACGGACCTGCTGACCTTTCTAGCCAGGCCGCGCTTTCCCTGGGCCTGATACGTGAGGGCGAGCGCAAAAGAGCTGTGCGCGTAGTTCATGGGACTGGCGGCATAGTAGGTCTTGAGCACCTTGACCAGCTTTTCTTCGGCGTATTGCAATTCATTTCGGTGATAGTGGACGATTCCCAAGAAATATAGGCCGTAGGGGACCGTAGCAGGCAGCGCGTGCCCCTTTATAATATCCGATAAGCTCTCGGCGGTCTGCTGTAAAACAGTCAAGTCCGCGTCCATCCAGTGTACCAAGCCGAGGTTTCCCAGATACAGAGCATGGTAGTTCCTGTCTCGCTTGATGTGGCGCCCCATCGCTTCCTGATAAATCGACAGGCCGGTTTCAAGATTGCCGGTCATCTGGTATGCCCCGAGCTGATAAATATCAGCAAAAAGCCTTGCCCGCTTGTGATGGCGAGGGATGTCCCTAAGCGCTCGCCGGCTTAAGGCTAAGGCGCTCTCACCCTCGGAGGCCATAAAATGCTGGAATGCGAGTATTGCCTCCGAGTGCCCTTGTACATACTTGAGGTTGACGAAGGTATCCGGTGGGGAGGCGGCATTCAGGGTCTCAATCCTTTTGGAGCAGGACGTCATACCTGACAAATTCTGACGGACATGGTGAAGCCAGGCCTCCAGCACGAGCAAGGCAGGGTCCCTTTCGACCTGGTCCCGGGGCAGCTGACACAGAAGGCTTTCTAAGCGCAACCACTGTTGGTCGTTCATCAACTGATGGCCAAAGCGTGCGATCAGGCTGCCTGCTGTCTCTGCATCCCCGGCAGCCAGGGTGTGCCGGAGGCCCTCTTCGATCAGGCCGTTTTCGGCAAACCAGGCACTGGCCTGGGCGTGAAGCGCTTTGATTTCATCGGCGCTGCACCGACGATTTAACTGGTTGACCAGGAGCTTCTGAAACAGATGATGGTAGCGATACCACCGGTTTTCAGGGTCGAGGGGAATCAAAAAAACTTTTTCCTTTTTTAACCAATCGATAAACTCCCAGCCACCGATTTCGCAGGTAAACGGTTCAGCACCGGGCACACACACCGCCTCGCATAACGGGCCGCAAAAACGATCCAGGATGGCGGTACCCAGAAGATATTGGACGACTTCCGGTGGCTGTTGGGCGAAGACCTCACTGAAAAGATATTCCATCACATATTGAGCGTCCACCTGCGGTTCCAACAAACTGGGATCGATATTACCCCGGTGTCGCATGGAAAGGACTGCCAGGCGCAAACCGGTCACCCAGCCTTCGGTTTTTTCTGCCAAAGCGACAACTATGGATGGGTCGATTTGAATTCCCGCCATCTGCTCCAGAAATGCCGCTGTTTCCGCTTTTGTAAAGCGCAGGTCCAGGGTTCGTATCTCCGTCACCTGGCCTTTTGCTCGCAGCGTGTAAATCGGCAAGGCGGGATCACGTCGGCCAACCAGTACCAAGTGCAGAGATTGGGACGGATGGATGAGCAGTTGGGTAAGCAGATCGTGTACTGATTCATCCTGGATATGGTGATAATCATCCAGAACCAGAATAAAGGGCTGTTCAATCAGTTCCAGTTCGTTGAGAAGGCTGCCAACCAGCAACGACACCGACGGAAGTATCGATGCATTCACCATGGCCAGGGTTTTCCGGCCAGCATCGGGGAAAATATTCCGGACAGCGGCTAAAAAATAGCTTAGGAACTGCTGGAAATTGTTGTCATTTTTATCCAGGGAGACCCAGGCGCCGGGGCAATCGCACGATTCCAACCAGCTGCTCACCAGCGTGCTTTTACCGTAGCCGGCAGGTGCTAAAACCAGTGTTAACGGCCTTTGGCGGTGCTTTTCCAGGCGTTCCAATAAGTGTGGCCGGCTAACGAAATCCGAACCTACCTGAGGTCGGTGTAATTTCGTATAAATGAGAGATTGAGTTGTTGCCTCGTCGGCCATGAGGAACTGCCAAATAAGAGTTAAAAAATGTGACAATGATCTAAGGGGAAATTATCATAAATGATTTAAAGATCAATAAATTAATGCACGGCAAAAGGACAATAGGGTACGTAATCCACCGTAACTTTGATATAGCCGCAAAAAGGCGCAAAAATCACAAAAATCAAATTTCAGGGCTAATAAATTCAATATGTTACAATGCATAAAAATCGAATTTTAGACTTTTTACGAAACCGTCAACTTTAATCTTAGAATATTTCATTGGGGCCACTGCCGGCGATGCCCTTTAGATATTCATGAACACTTACGCTCATCCCTTAACGCGGTTTAACTTCATGGCCGGGTTCTTCGGGCTCGTCATCAGTCATTTCGGCAGGAAATCCCGTGCCTGAAATCTGGATGTCACAGGCTTCTTCCAAACGTTTGATGATATTTGGAGAGAACTCGCGTGGCCCGTAGCGATCTTGGCCATCCTTAAATATATTCAATACCAGCGGTGATATCTCTACCGGAACATTGTTTAGATTGGCAAGCTTGTCAAAGAGTCCGACGTCTTTCACCACCAGATCCATCGTAAAGTTGATATCGCGGCTGCCGTTTAGAATCACCTGGGATTCTGTTTCATGAACAAAGGAGTTTCCGGAAGAAATACGAATGGCTTCGTAGGTGGTGTTCATATCCATGCCGGCTTTTTTTGCTACTGCAAAAGCCTCGGCCAGTGCAGCAAGGTGTACCGAGCATAGGTAATTGGTGACAACTTTTAGGACGGATGCTGAACCTACCGGGCCGGTATGCAGGATGCGACGCCCCAAGGTGGTCAAAATGGGAAGAACGCGTTCAAACGCTTCACGGTTGCCCCCGGCAAAGATAGAAATATTGCCGGTGGCAGCACGGTGGCAACCGCCTGACACGGGGCAGTCCATAGCCATCGCACCTTTTGCTTCAACGAGATTCGCCAGGCGGATAACTTCTGACCCGTCAGTCGTACTCATTTCCAGCCAGATTTTACCCGCGCTCAGACCGGAGATGATACCATCTTCGCTTTCCATTACCGTGCAGCACACTGCTGGTGAAGGTAGGCAGGTAATAATCAGATCAACCTTCTCTGCCATTTCTTTTGGTGAAGCCGCGCTAGTTGCGCCCCGCTCAACGAAAGACCGGACCAGGGCATCGTCGAGATCGCGTACTGTCAGATCAAATCCGTTGCGCAGCAAGCTTCCAGCTAACTTGCCGCCGACATTTCCAAGACCAATAAAACCGATTTTCATGGTGTCTCCTCAATCAATAATAGTAACAATATTTATTTCAACAACCGACTATTGGACATCAAATATCGGTTAGCCGTTCTAATGTCAAGACGGGATTTTCCTCCAACTCCTCAGAAATATTGGGGTTTTAGGCATATAAAATCTGACTGCCCAAATGTCCGTATTTAAATTCGGCCTCTACAGAGGAATCTGTATCCCTGATATAATCATCCAAGCCGGAACCCGGCTGCAGAACGCCCACCATTAAATCTTATAGGTAAAATGGTCATCGGTTGATAGGTTGTTTCCCTAATTCACCAATAATGGGTAGAATCAAGAGCCAGGGTAATGTCAGCCGCCGATGATCCCTAAATTGTGAAAGGCCAATGATCATATCCTCATGCCCTTTGGAAGGCTGGGCCAAATATGTTCCAAACAATCGATCCCAGATTGACAAATTAAAACCGTAATTGCTGTTCGTTTCGTGGATAATAACTGAATGGTGTACACGGTGCATATCTGGAGTCACCACAAAAAGCCTTAGGAAATGGTCCGCTGATAGCGGCAATTTGATGTTGCCGTGGTTGAACAATGCCATACCATTTAAAATTATTTCGAATGCTAAAACAGAGACCATAGGTGGGCCAAGAGCGACGATTATAGTCATTTTTAAAATCATGGAAAGAACAATCTCTACAGGATGAAATCTTAATCCCGTTGTCAGATCGTAATCCAAGTCTGCATGATGCATCATATGCAAGCGCCATAAAATTGGAACGGCGTGAAACATTACATGTTGAAGATAGATGGCCAGATCCAGGATGATGATTCCGGCAGTCAACTCCACCCAGTTCGGCAGGTCAACATTGTTCAGCAAACCCCATCCGTGCTCTTGAGCTTTTATGGCCATGTTTACAGCCAGAATAGGAAACAATAGACGAACCAGCAAAGGGTTTAAGAAGGTGATGGCCAGGTTGCTGACCCAACGTATACTTTTAGAAGTTGTCAAAACGCGACGCGGCGCCAGAAGCTCTTAAAGGGCCACTATAGCAAAGATAGTGATAAAGAAAACAATTCGGATCGCAATTTCATTGGGCATTTTCATCATGGCAGTTAAATAAGAGTTATATGGGGATTTAGCCTATTGCCACCGCAGTATGATCTTTTTTCCCTTCATGTTCGATATGCTCAGGCATCACCGACTTTTTCCATGGCTGAATCTTTTTAAAGCTGTCCCTAATACCAGAAAATCTAGCACGCCTTGGGGACAATTCGTGACACAACGACCGCAGCCTACACAATCTGTCCGAGTCGATGGCATTGATGTTGCTATGTTTCTTTCCCTCCAAATATGAAATAACAAGTATCGTTAGTGCAATGGTCTTAGCGTTAATTTTAGGGTCTTCAGCAAAAAAGTGATCACTACCTAATTCAATAATGGTAAGGCTGTTCGGGGCAATAACATCACGTAGCAATGTTAAACCGTCATTTGGTCCTTTTGAGACAAGCAAGGGATATTTAAATATTCAGCAATGTCCTCTACAGAACCGGTTGTTGGTATTTCAACTAAGTGGTTCTCAATTCCTAATCCTGTGACCAATTTACGTGGTTCAGCAAAATCCGCACCTGTTAGATGGCCGTTTTCGACATAATCCCAGCCAGGAACAAATAATAGCATATAGGATGAGGTGCAAGTTTCTAAAAGATTTGGTATACTTCTTTCGTCTTCGAGCAAGTGATTAAAAAGGTTTTGTATTTTTCGATTATTTTCATCAGCCCAAAGACGATCTGCTAGAAATAGAGCAGCAAAGTCCACAGAAAACCTATCTGATATTTTTTTCAGTTCCTCTCGGGTGGGGATAGCCTCTTTTTGTTGTTTGTAAAGTTCGCCGATCCTTGCATCGAAGTCTGGATTGAGTCTTGAACCCTGAAGGTAGCTCTCAAGAAAATAGCGTGCTACCTCAGAATCCACTGTAGTACTGATTGTTTCACCCAGAAAATTGCTTTTAACCGGGAGTTTAGGTGTTGAATTACAAGCTACCAGAATAATTAGGAGCGGTAGTACAAGGACCGCAAAATAGGGTTGATGGATCTTACTCATCTGTAAACCGTATAACTTTTTTGATTATCGAGTTTTTCTAATTTCTGCCATTCGCACTAGAAATTGATCGGCTGGTAAAAAATCTACCAGGCGCAGTTCACGTCGTTCTTCTCCCTGTTGGTCCAGAAACACGACCGTCGGTACGCCTTTAACGCCATATTTTTGTAAAAGACGCTCATTACTTGAATTGTTACTTGAATTGCCCCTGCGCGTGAGATCCACCTTGACCATAAGAAAGTCCTGCTCTGCCTGTTTGACAACTTCATGGTCCCGGAAGGTGATTTCATCCAGTTCGCGACAGGGAGCGCACCAAGTAGCGGAAAAATCGATGATTACCGGTTATCCGTTAACTGGGTTGCTTTGTACATGAATTTCATAAATGCTCTTATTCGAGCTGTATGCCGTAAATCGGGATGCGTCAGTATCCAAATGTTGCGATGAAACCTCCGGGGTACGTCCAGTACCTTTACGAAATCAGGATCTGAATCCCCCACATAATGGGGC